>JAQBWE010000109.1 GCA_027625315.1 Planctomycetota bacterium | reverse complement strand
TTAAATCGAATAGACCAATGATCGCGCCGGTGCTGGGATGGGGGCCTTCCAGGGAGACCCGCCATGAACGCCGTTGCCGCCGAACTGAACACCCTCCTGGCCGACTACCAGGTCCACTACCAGAAGCTGCGCAACTACCACTGGAACGTGCGTGGCCCGCTGTTCTTTGGGCTGCACGTCAAGTTCGAGGAGCTGTACACCACCGCCGCCCTGCGGGTCGACGCGTTGGCCGAGCGCGTGCTCGCGCTCGGTGGGGCGCCCCTCTCGACCCTCGCGGGGCAGCTCGCCCGTGCGCGGCTCGTCGAGGACGAGGGCCGCCCGGATGCCCAGGGCATGGTGGCGAACACGCTCGCCGACCTCGAGGCGCTCAATGCGTCGCTGCGCGCCGCATCCGCGCACGCCGCAGGCGCCGGGGACGACACCACGGTCAACCTGCTCCAGCCGTTCATCGACGAGCAGGAGCAGACCGCGTGGATGCTGCGGGCGTTTCTCGGCTAATCCGCGTGGTCAGCGTTCACGCACCCGACCGTCGCGAGCCAGCGCTCGACTTCACGTTGCGATCGCAACCGCACGTAGGGGCGCGTCGCCAACTCGGCGGTGAGGTCGCGCCGGCGGCGGCGATGGGTCTGGAGCGCGTACAGCAGCAGCGAGTCCTTGTGCCAGAACGTCCGGCGCAGGGACTCGTGGTTGCCGTTGCAGCACGCCTCCCCGCGCAGCGAGCGGCGCAGGCCGCGTCGAAGCAGGCGCGAGAACGTCACGCGCAGTGGAAGGTCCAACCAGACCGTGAGTTGCACGCGATCCATGTGCGGCTGGCGGAAGCTTCCGTAGTTGCCGTCAATGACCCAGCGCGGACTTGCCACGATGGGCGCCAGCAGCGCACCGGTCTCGTCCGGCTTGCGCTCGACCCAGTCCGGGAGCCAGTGCAGCTCATCCATGTGCGTCGGCGCGACGCCCATACGCTCGGCCAGCATCCGCGCGACGGTGGACTTGCCCGCGCCACACGGACCCACGATCCAGATGCGATCCGGCAGCTCAAGCGCGGGCTGGGTCGTTGCCATCACCCCCGGAGGATGCCATGCAGGTGAAGCACATCGACCACTTGAACCTCACGGTCGAGGATCTCCCGACCACGCTCGCGTGGTACCGGCGCGTGTTCGGCTTCGTTCCTCAGGAGGGCGGCGTAGCCGACGGCGTACCGTGGGCCATCCTGCGCAGCGGCGAAGCGCTGCTGTGTCTCTATCAGCACGCCGGACGCAGCGGGCCGGGCGGCACCGCGAACCAGGGCGCTGCGATCCATGGCCTGAGTCACTTCGGGCTGCGCATCACGGATCGCGAGGCCTGGGAGGCGACCGTGGAGCGCGAGGAGCTCGACGTGCGCTACGGCGGCGCGTTCGACTGGCCGCATTCGACGGCCTGGTACATCCTTGATCCGACGGGCTACGAGATCGAGGTCGCTCTCTGGCGCGATGACCACGTGCAGTTCGCCGGGGTGCCTGATAAGACAGCGCCGTGGACACGCTGAGCACGATCGCTAGTTGAGGGCGGGGTCAGTGCCATCATCAAAGCGCGGGAGGTCGTCGGTGCCCGAGGCGGCGCGCGTCACCCGCGCCCAGAGTTCCTCGTCGGGCGTGCGGAACACCGCGTTGGCGTCCGCCATCGTCGTCAGCCAAGAGCCTGTGGATAGCTCGCTCTCAAGCTGTCCGCCACCCCAGCCGGAGTAGCCCGCGTAGATGCGCACGAGCTTGCGGTCCTCCGAAACCAATTCCTCGATCTTCTCGGTGCTCATCGAGCAGTAGACGCCGTCCACCACGGGCAGCTCGGCAAGCGCCGGCTCCGTGTGCAGCACGACCAGCGGCCCGGCGACGGGTCCGCCCACGTGCACCTGTTCGCGGCAGTCGCAGCCGCTCCCACGCAGCTCACGCCAGACGTCGGAGATCAAGCGACCTGTGGGGCGGTTGAGGATGACGCCGAACGCGCCATCGTCGTCGTGCTGGATCATGAGCACGACCGCGCGCGAGAAGTTGGGATCCGCGAGGTAGGCGGGCGCGACCAGCAGATGGCCTTTGAGCGACTCCACGGCCACACGATACACCCGGCGCGGGCTGTTCCGTCCCCCGGACGACCGGCCCTGCCTGTGGCGACCGCCCGTAGGATGCCGGCCGGGAGGGTTCAACGTGGCAGCAGGCGGTTCGACGCGCGTGGTGGTGCTGGCGCTCGCAGCGAACATGGCGATCGCCGTGGTGAAGTTCATCGCCGCGGTGGTGACCCGCTCGGGCTCGATGATGGCCGAGGCCGTCCATAGCCTCGCGGATTCGGGCAACCAGGGTCTGCTGTTGTTGGGCGGCAAGCGCGCGGCCCGCGTCCCCGACGCGCGGCACCCGCTGGGCTATGGCCGGGAGGCGTACTTCTGGGCGCTGCTCGTGGCCATCATCCTGTTCCTGCTGGGCGGGGCGTTCTCGCTCTACGAGGGGGTCCACAAACTCCAGGCATCGGAACCTCTGCGGCAGGTCGGCTGGGCGGTGGGTGTGCTCGTGATCGGCTGCGTGCTCGAGGGCTACAGCCTGCGCGCCGCGTGGTTGGAGTGCGCCCGGGTCCGCGCCGGGCAGCCCTTGCTCACCTGGTCGCGCTCGACGGGTGACGTCAACCTGCTCGTGGTCGTGTTTGAGGATCTTGCGGCCATGGCCGGTCTCGGACTCGCGCTCATCGCGGTATTGCTGAGCTGGATCACGGGTAATCCGATGTTCGACGCGCTGGGTTCGTGCGTCATCGGCGTGCTGCTCCTCGTCGTGGCCGTGTTCCTCGCGTCGCTCGTGCGCCGGCTCATCATCGGCTTGGGCGTAGGTCGCGCTCTGCGCGAGGGAATCGAGGCAACGTGGGCCGAGCGCGGCTTCGTCGTGCTGAATCTCCACGCCGTTTGGAATGGACCCCACCGGATCCTCGTGGCCTGCAAAGTGCGCCCCGGCGACAGTGATCTGGACGCGGCGGCACTCATGCACGCAATCAATGCGGCCGAGGTCGAAGTGCGCGCTCGGTTCCCGCAGGTTTCGCACCAGTTCGTTGAGCCCGACTTCGTCAAGTAGGAGATCGTCGCGATGCAGCGCGCCTGGCTCGACCGTCTTGTCTCGCCTCGCACGGGCGCTGCGTTCGACATCGACGCCGTGCGCGTTGCAGACGACGAGGTCGTCGAGGCGTTCTTGGTGTCAAGCGACGAGCGCGAGGTGTGGCCGGTCGTGGCCGGCGTCGCCGTGCTCCCGCGCGCGCTCCGCCCGCACTTGCGCACGCAGGGCAATGTCTACCTGCGGACCCCTGTGAACGATCCTCGGCTCGGACGCTTCCTGCTCGGCCGCGCCGGATCTGGCTACGTCGTCGTCGCCTTCGACGATGTCGTGGCGAGCTACCGTGACCTCGTGGTGGATCCGCCCGCGGGCTATGACACGAGTCCCGACCCCGAGCACGTGACGCTGGCTGAGCTCCTGGACACAATCAACGCCGTCGGGATCGGCGCGGTCGTGGGCACGCGCGTGGGTCGCAGCGTGTTTCGACTGGCGGCACGGCTGGGTGCGGCGCTTGGCTTTGACCGCAGCATGGCCTGTACGCGCCGCGCTCGAAACGTCGCGGTCACGGTGGAGGACTTCTTCCTCCCCGGCCCCCGCGATGGCGATCGTAAGCCCATCCTCGTCGACCTCTCGCGGCTCCAGCGCACCGGCGCCGACTTCGTCGTGGCGGAGCCGTCGGCGCTGCCGCTCGCCACCGGCGCGCTCGACGTCGTGGTCGTGGACGCGCGCGATGGCCTCGCGGCGTGGGACGATCCGGTGGCCGTGACGAACGAAGCGGAGCGCGTGACACGTTCCGGAGGCCATGTGATCTGGCACGAGGCGCTCGCCCTGCCGGATGCCGTGGTCGCAGCGGCGGGACCCTGGCGCGCGAGCGTGCGCGTATGAGCGTGCTGCTGCGCCCGCGGATTCACGCCTACACCGGACTCCTGGCGCTTCTCCTCGGCGTGCTGCCCGCACCGTGGCATCTCGTCATGGCCGCGGGCGGCGTGATCGCTGGCTGGATCGTCTTTCCGCTGACGGGCCTCGACGCACGGCTGCGCCGCCCCGGCGAGCCTTTCCTCGGTGGGCTGCGAACCTACCCCCTCGCGGTGCTCGGCCTTGTCCTCCTGTTGCCCCGTACGGAGGCGGCCGCTGCGTGGGGCGTGCTCGCGTTCGGCGATGCGGCTGCCGCGCTGCACGGTCCGTGGCTCGGTGGACCACGGCTGTTCGGTCATCGCAAGGCGACCTGGGCTGGTTCGAGCGCCTACCTCGTCTTCGGCGCACTCGCGGCCTACGCGCTCAGCACCGGTGTCGCTGACCTCGGCTGGCGGGCCGATCTCGATGGCCTCGGCACGCCGCCGACGATGCTCGCCTGCGGCGCCGCCGCGCTCGCGGCCGTTTTGGTGGATCTCGTGCGGATCCCCCCTGACGACAACCTTCCGGCCGCGGTTGCTGCGGGGGGTGTCCTGCACATCCTGGGTACTCTCGGCTGATGCATCGCTACGGCTTCTTCGCTTGCCTGCTCGCGCTCAGCCTGGTCGGCCCGCTCGGCCGCTCGGCGGCCGCACGTCCAGGGCAGGCCCTTGTGCCGCCGACGCTCGGCGCCATCACGCTGGACGGTGTGGCCGACGAGGCTGCGTGGGAGCAGGCGGCGCGTCTGCCCGTCGCCGCCGTCGCGGTGCCGCACCCCGGGAGCCAGGGCACGCAGCCGCTCGCGCCCGACGTGCGGCTCGGTCTCAGCGAGGGGCGACTCGCCATCGCGGTCACGATGGCGGAAGACCCCGGCGCGTCGATGGGGCTGCATTTGATGCTCGCACCGGAGGGCACGAAGTCGGCAGCCGACGCCATCTCGATTGACTATCGCCCGTGCGATCCGCGCGCTCCGCGGTTTCGGGTGATCGGACCAGCTGGCGTCGGCCGCACGCATTACCGCGTGACGGCGGCGGCCGACCGCCGCAGTCTGGGTCGCTGGTCGCTCGAGTGCACACTCGCGCTAGCCGACGTGCTCGGCGCGGAGCCGGCTCGCGGCCTGCGCGCCGCCGTGGTCGTGCACACGCGCACACCCAATGTGGAAGCACCCTGGCCGGCCGGGGCCCTCTGGAGCGGCCCCGCCACCTGGACCGAGCTGGCTGTGCCTGAGGGCGGCTGGCCGCTCGCTGTCGTCGTGGACGCGGAGCGGCTTGCGCAGGAAGATGCCGCGGACGAGCGTCGACAGGCCGCGTGGCTGGCCTACCTGAAGGGCTCCGCGCTGCCGCTGCTCCCCGTCGAGCCAGCAGACAAGCTGTGGGCGCAGGTGGAGCGAGTGCTGTTGGCGCCGCTCGCTGTGGTCGTGGCGGAGCGACCGGACTTGACGCCGGTGGTGGATTGCATCCGTGGCGACATTCGCCATCGTCTCGGCGACAGCGCGGGCGCGGAGCGCTTCTACGACGATGCCCTTGCCCGTGCGCCGGGTTGGCGTGAGGCGGGGTATGGCCTCTATGTGAAGGTGCGCGCGCTCGCCGCGTCGGCCGGCACACCGGGCGGCCCGACCGACTGGCAGGCTTTCGCTGCGCGCCTCGACGTGTTGTTCGATGAGGGCGAGCATCCCGGTGCCGCACGCTACGCGCGCGACGGCAGGCGCTTGGCGACGGCCCTGCTCGACTACAAGGGCGGGCGCTTTGCGGAAGCGATCGCGGGCTTCGAGCCGCTCGTCCCGCGCTATCCCTTCGATCCGCTTATTGAGGCGCACTACCGCCTCTCGCAGCGTGGAATGCGAGCGGCCGCCGAAGAACTTGGACGCAACAACGCCAACGCGGAGCGCGCGTTGCCGCGAGCCGTGATCGAGACGACGGCCGGGGAGGTCGTGCTCGAGCTGTTCGACGACGATGCGCCGAACACGGTGGCGAACTTCGTTTGGCTTGCCAAGCATGGCTTCTACGACGACTGCGCCGTGCACCGCACCGTGCCGGGGTTCTTGGCGCAGACGGGGGACCCCTTCACTCGCCGCGCGTCGTCGCGCCCTGCGCTCGTGGGCTCGGGCACACCCGGCTACGCCATCCGCACGGAACTCGGTCCGCGCTGGCCGGTGCGAGGCAACGTCGCGCTCGCCAACGGCGGCTCCGACACCGATGGCAGCCAGTTCATGCTCTTCACCGGGAGCGGCGTGCACCTCCGAGGCGAGATCACGGTCTTCGCGCGCGTGGTGGCTGGGCTCCCCATCGTCGACGCGCTGGTCGCTGGAGCCGAACCCGATCGCATCATTTCCGTGCGCTTCGAGGGTCTGGATCCCGAACGCCCGTACCACCCGTCCACGGTCGCCGGCCGCCGCGCGCCCGAGCCCGCTGTGCCCGCCGTGCGAGGCGATCCGCGGGACGGCGCGGGCAAGGAACCGGGCAAATAGTCCACCGCTCCGCACAGGTCGTATGATCTGCGCCCCGCCGTGGCCACACCGCGAGCGGAGGAGGATGCTGCGACATGACCTATACGAGCCGCGACGCGAGCCGCTACTACGGCATCGACGCCTGGGGCCAGGGGTATTTCGGCGTGAACGGGCGGGGCAACCTCACGGTCCACCCCCAACGTGACGAGCGCCGGATCGACATTTTCGGACTGCTCGGGCGACTGAAGCGACACAAGGTGCGCTTCCCGCTGCTGCTGCGCTTTCCCCAGATCCTCGCAAGCCGCGTGCATGAGCTCTTCGACGCCTTCGACAGCGCCGTGCGGGAGTTCCACTACGACGGGACGTACCGGGGTGTGTTCCCGATCAAGGTGAACCAGAACGCCGACGTGGTCTCGGCCATCGTGCACGCGGGGCGCGGGCGCAACTTGGGGCTTGAGGCTGGCAGCAAGGCCGAGCTCGCCATCGCGCTGACCCACGACCTCGACGAAGGCGCCATCGTCGTCTGCAATGGCTACAAGGACGAGGAGTACGTGCGCCTGGCGCTGCGCGGATGCCAGCTCGGCTACAAGGTGTTCCTCATCATCGAGAAGCCGCCGGAAGCGGAACTGATCGCCAAGGTCTCCAAGCAGATGGGTGTCGAGCCTTACATCGGCATCCGCACGCGGCTGCAGTCGCGCGGCTCGGGGATGTGGGAGAAGTCCACGGGCTCCGCCGCCAAGTTCGGGCTCACGACGCAGGAGCTCCTCGACGCCCTTGAGACGCTGACGCGCCACGGGCTCGAGTCGCGCTTCCAGCTGCTCCACTTCCACGCCGGCAGCCAGATCACGGAGATCCGGCGCATCAAGAGCGCCGTGCGCGAAGGCGCGCGGATCTACGCCAAGCTGCGCTCCGAGGGCTATCCGCTCGAGTACCTCGACGTGGGCGGTGGGCTCGGCGTGGACTATGACGGCAGCAATACGTCGTACGAGGCGAGCATGAACTACACCGTTCGCGAGTACGCGAACGACGTCGTCTACATCGTCGACGAGATCTGCGGTGCTGAGAATGTTCCCGTGCCGACACTCGTGTCAGAGTCCGGTCGCGCGCTGACGGCGTATCACGCCGTGCTCATCAGCGAAGTGGGCGGGCGCAACGCCGAGGAACCCAGCGGCGAAGACATCATGGTGCCGGCCGACGCGCACGACACCGTGAAGGAACTTCACGAAATCTGGCTTGGCATGCACCAGAAGAACCACCGCGAGTTCTTCCACGATGCTGAGGCCAAGCGCGAGGAATTGCTGAAGAACTTCGACCTCGGGTTCCTCTCGCTGCGCGACCGCGCCCTGGGCGAGCGGCTCATAGGTCACGTGCGTCGCCGCACGGTGGCCTTCGCGAAGGAGCAGCGTTTCGTGCCCGATGAGTTCATCGAGCTCGAGAAGAACCTCGTCACGAAGTACATCGCGAACTTCAGCGTCTTTCAGTCGATCCCCGATCACTGGGCGCTCGATCAGCTGTTTCCCGTTGTGCCGATTCACCGCCTGGGGGAGAAGCCTACGGTGGCGGCGACGCTGTGCGATGTGACCTGCGACTCCTACGGCGAGATCGACGAGTTCGTGGACCCGCTTGAGAAGCGGACGAGCCTGAACATGCACGAACTGCAGAAGGGCAAGCCCTACTACATCGCCGTCGCGCTCATCGGCGCGTACCAGGATGTCCTCGGTGACTACCACAACCTCTTCGGTCGGGTGGACGAGGCCCACGTGGTCGTGGGGAAGAACGGCGCGGCGCGCATCGTGAAGGCCGTGCCGGGCGACGAAGCGCACGAGGTCCTCGAACTCTTCGGCCACAAGCAGGACGAGATGGTGGCCGCGGTGAGGGCGCGCGCGGACGCGCTGGTTGCTGCCCGCAAGCTGACGCGCGCCAAGGCCAAGCAGGCCGTGGCGTACTTCGCCGAGTCGCTGGACGGGTACACGTACCTGAACTTCCGATAGGCGTCCGGTCGGTGGTCCCCGCGCGGACGACGGAGTTGCTTCGCCCGCGACGGTGCTCGCCTCGCTCGCGACGTGCTAGCTGTCGGAGGCGGCGCGCCCGAGCGTCAGAATGTGGCCGAGCTTCTCGACCTTCGTGCGCAAGTAGGCCTCGTTGGACTCGTTCGGCTCGGCCTCGAGCGGAACGCGGTCCACGATCTCTAGGCCGTAGCCCTTCAGGGCGCGGAACTTGACCGGGTTGTTGGTGAGTAGCCGCATCTGACGCACGCCGAGGTCGTGCAGGATCTGCGCACCCATGCCGTAGTCGCGGTGGTCGGCTTTGAACCCGAGCTTCAGGTTGGCCTCGACGGTGTCGAGACCCTGGTCCTGGAGCGCGTAGGCCTTGATCTTGTTGACGAGGCCAATGCCGCGGCCTTCCTGGCGCATATACAGGATGACCCCTTGGCCAAGCTCCGCAATGCGCGCCTGGGCGGCCCGCAGCTGCTCGCCGCAGTCGCAGCGACGCGAGTGAAAGAGGTCGCCGGTCAGGCACTCGCTGTGGGCCCGTACGAGGACGGGTTCCGCGATCGGCTCGTTCGGCCCGTCCACCGACGGCGGCTTGATGCCCATGCTGAGCGCGAGATGCGGCTCAGGGTCTGCCTTGGCCCGGTAGACGTGGATGTCGAACATGCCGACGTCCGTGGGCAGCTTGGCTGTGGCGTCCAGCGTGATCAGTCGTTCCTTGCGGCGACGCCACTCAATGACATCGCGGACGGTGCAGATCTTGAGACCGTGCTCCTCGGCGAACACCTCGATGTCGGGCACGCGCATCATGGAGCCGTCGGGCTTCATCAGCTCGCTGATCAGTCCGACGGGGCGGAGGCCGGAGAGCCGGCAGAGATCGACAGACCCTTCCGTCTGGCCGCTGCGGCGCAGGACGCCGTCGTCCGCGGCGCGAATGGGATAGACGTGCCCCGGTCGGGCGAGATCGGTCGCCTCACACTCCGGCTGGGACAGGAGCCGGATCGTCGTGGCGCGGTCGGCGGCGCTGACGCCGGTCGTGACGCCTTCGCGGGCCTCGACGCTCACGGTGAACTGGGTACCGAAGCGCGAGCTGTTCTGGGTGTGGCTGACCTGCAGCGGGAGGGCCAAGTGGTCCGCGCGTTCGTTCGGCATCGTCGCGCACAAAATGCCGCTCGTGTAGCGCAGCATGAATGCGACGTCCTCAGGTCGGACGAACTGCGCTGCCATCACGAGGTCGCCCTCGTTCTCGCGGTCGGGGTCATCCACCAGGATGACAAACCGTCCGGCGCGCAACTCTTCGAAGATCTCGGGCAGGGGGGTAAAGGCCATGCCTTGAGGATACGGGCTGCGGGGCAAACGACCCCCCCGGGGGGCACCCGTGCCACGAGACGCGCGCGGGCGGGGGTACCCTGGAGGCATGACCCTGCGCCCCTGGGCCCTCGTTGCCGTCAGCCTGCTGTTCGTCGCCCTGCCCGGCGTCGTGCGCGCGGAGGAGCCGGTGGGCGCCGGGTTCGACGTGCGGCTGGCCGACGGCACCGTGCTCACGGCCGAGCACGCGCGCGTGCTGGAGCGCACGGTGGAAATGACCGTGCTGCGCGCCGAGGGTCGCGCCCGCCTCGTGTTCCGGATCGAGCAGTTCGAGCCGGCAGAGGTACTTGCCCTGCATGACCGCACGCACGAGGCCGGTAATCCCGAGCACTTGTTCGCGGGCGCCGACTTGGCGTTGCGCCTCGGCGAGGTCGATGAAGCGACCGTGCGCTACGTGCGCGCAGGAGCGCTAGATTCCAAGCAGCGCGCGCGTCGTGACGAAGGGCTGGCGCGTATCCACGCCGGCATCGCCCGCGAGGCGCTGAGCGATCTCGAGCACCGCGTGCGCGTCGGATCCGACCCCCGCGGCGCGGCGGGGCTGGCCGCCGCGCTGCTCGATGGGCCGCACGCCGAGGGGCTCGACGAGCCCA
>JAQBWE010000108.1 GCA_027625315.1 Planctomycetota bacterium | reverse complement strand
CGTTCATCGATGCTGGCCGGCCGGAGGGCAACGCGCCGATCGAGCCCGGGGACTTCCTGTTCGACGTCGCCCCGGCGCCGCTCGGCGGCATCCGGCGGGTGGAGGACCCTACCGCCGGCGAAGGCATCGATGCGTGGGTGTTCCTCGGCACGCCGCGCTTGCACCGCACCGCGCACACGCGCGACGGTGAGATCGTCGAGGCGCTCACGATCAAGGCCAACACGATCGTGGCGTGGGTGGATCGCGCGCAGGCGCTGGCGGCCGGCGGGGCGTTCGGCTTGCCGACCGGCGGTCGGGCCGATCGACCGGAGACAGGCGCAAGCAGCGCGTCGATCATCCCGCAGGCGCTGCAAGGCATCTACGCCGAGGGGGCTGTGGAGCTCTCGTTCGGCAAGCTTGTCTTTCGGGCGGAGCGGCTCTACATCGAGCCACACACGTACAAAGCGCTGCTCATCGAGCCGCGGTTTGACGGTCGCTCCGTCGGCATCGGCAACGTGGAGCATCCGCTCGAACTGTTCGTCCGCGCGCGGCGCGCGCGCATCGTGTCGCAGGGCCTCATCGTCTTTGACGACGCGGAGGTCGCCACCAGCAGGGCAGAGGACAGCCTCTTTCTGCAGCTGCGCTCCCTGACCACCGAGGAACTGCGCGAGCCCATCGACGACGAAGGCCGGCAGCGCGCCGAGGTCCTCGGCTTCCATGCCGATTCCTCGCAGTGGTACAGCGGCCGTACGCTGACGCTGCGCGGCGAGCGCCTGCCCTTGCTCATGCTGCCGCGTGTGGACTTCGGGTACTCGGAAACGACGGAAGCGATCACCTCCCCCCTCAAGTCCATCGACATGGGCAACAAGAGCGAGGTCGGGCGCTTCTTGACGGTGCGCGTGGGCACGCCGATCGGCCCCAGGGGCGCGCCCTGGTTCGATCTCTCCGTCGAAGGCGGTGGCTACACCAAGCGCGGCTTTGCGGCCGGCGTGGGTGCCAAGTGGAACCACACCCAGGCAGGCCAGCCGCTGCGCAGCATCGGCGAGATCGAGACGTGGGGCGTGGACGACCACCGCACCTTCGACAGCGACGACTACGCGGCGCCGGATGACTTTCGCTGGCGCGTCGTCTCCGAGAGTCGCACGTGGCTCGGCAAGGAGTTCCAGGTCGATCACGAGTTCAACGCGTTCTCGGATCGGGGCTTCAACAACGAGTTCTTCGAGCGCGACGATCTGCATCACAAGGATCGCGAGTCGTACGTCCGCGGCCGCTGGCAGCCGACGCGGCCCGGCAACGTCGTGACGACGCTCGACGGCAAGTGGCACCAACGCGACTTCGTCACGGAGACCGTCCAACTGCCTGAGCTGGGCGTCTGGGTGCTGCCCGCGCCGCTGTTGCGCCCGACGCGGCGCGGTGGCCTGGGTATCGACGTCACGACGGAGACCCGCGCGGGCTACCTGGGGCGGGAGTTTGACGAGGCGCTCGGCATGCCGAGCTACGAGGCGTGGCGGCTGCACACCGACACGCTGCTCAATGCCGCCGTGGACGCGGGCGACGTGCGGCTCGTGGGCCACGTCGGCGTGTCCGGCTCCGTGTACGCCGGCCGCACCGACGGTGGTCCAGACCTCGAGCGCGCTGCCCTGCTCGCGGGTGTGCGTGCCAATCTCCAGTCTTGGCGGGTGTTTCAGGCCCAGGGCGGGTGGTTTGGCCTGAACGGTCTGCGCCACGTCGTGGACGTGGATGGCGAGTTGGCCGGGCGGTTCTTCGATTCCGACGAGCCCGCCGACGTGCCGTACTTCGATCTGCACGAAACCGAGCGCCGCCGGACGGCGATCGTGGGCCGGTGGCGCAATCGCCTGCAGACGCGGCGGGGCGGCCGGCCCGGGCCCCGGGGCACCGCCGAGTCGGGCATGCCCATCAGCGCCTCCAATCGCACCGTGGCGGACCTCGAGCTCGGCGTGCGCTGGTTCCTGGACGATCGCGGGCCGTTCCTGCGCGAGTCCCCCGGCGACTTCGAGGCGCGGTTCTACGGCGAGGTGCGGCCCGGCCTTGAGTTGGCGGGCGAGGCCGATGTGGACTTCGATGACGGTCTCCAGACCAGCTCGATCGGCGCGGGCTGGCGCACCGAACTGAAGGACCGGCCGTTCTCGCTCTTCGCGGGCTACCGTTATGTAAAGGAGCGCAGCACGTCGGTCACGGCGGAGGCGTCTTGGCGCTTCAGCGAGCGCTACGCCGTCCAGGCCCTGGGCGTGCGGGACTTCAACGAGGGTGAGGACCTGCTACGAGTGCTGTTTCGGCGCTACAGCGACGACCACATCTTCGTTTTCGGGTTCAATGTGCGCAACGCGGACGACTTCGGCGTCGAGATCTCGTTCGAGCCCGCCATCGGCGGACGCACGACCGAGGGCGCGACGGCATTCAAGGACTACCCGAATCCCGATCCGTGGGGGGCCTTCCGCCGATGACCACGCCGCCTGCCACGACCACTGCCACGACGACCGCCATGCTCGCGGGGACGTTCGATCCCGTCACGCACGGTCACCTCGATCTCGTCCGACGGGCCTGTCGCCTCTTCCCGCGGGTCGTCGTCGCGGTCGCCCGGGGCGGCAAGCGCACCCTGTTCACACCGGAAGAGCGCCTGGCGCTCGTCCGGGCGGCCCTCGCGGATCTGGACGACGTCGGGGGGGCCCAGGCCGTCCTGTTTGACGGGCTCGTCGTGGAGGCCGCCCGCGCCCAGGGGGCCGGCGTGCTCGTGCGGGGCATGCGCGGCTTCCAGGACTGGGACCGCGAACTGCAGATGGCCTACGCCAACCGGGGCCTGGCCGCGGAGATCGACACGCTCTTCCTGCCGCCCTCGGCCGGTCTGGCGAGCGTGTCCTCGTCCCTGGTGCGCGAGGTGGCCGCCCTCGGTGGCGATGTGAGCGCGTGGGTGCCCGCCTGCGTCACGCGGGCGCTCCAGGAGCGCGGCTCCGCCTGACCCTCGCCCGGCCCGACCCTCGCCCGCGCGATGGAGCCCCTTGGTCGGCCGGGTACCCTGGGTGCCCCGAACCGCTACCGATTGGAGCCCGCGGCATGTCCCGAGCCCTCCTCCTTGCCCTGAGCCTGCTCCTCCTGCTGCCCACCATGGGCGCCGCGGACGACGAGAAGATCTTCTCGTACTCCGACAACGGCTACGCCAACCTCGATCCGGCCAACGCGAGCCTCTACCGCATCAACGACGAACGGCTGATCGTCGCGATGCAGGAGTGCCTCACGACGCTGGATCCTGAGAACGGGAAGGCCCGCGCGGGCGCCGCGACGGGCTGGACCCTCGCGGCTGACGGTCGCACCTGGAAGTTCACGCTCCGCAAGGACGCCAAGTGGAGTGACGGCAGCCCCGTGACGAGCGAGGACTTCGTGCGCGCGTGGCGCCGCGTGATGGATCCCTTCACCAAGTCGCCTTGGTCCTGGCTGTACCGGCCCATCAAGGGCTGCGGCGCGATTCGCGACAACAGTGCGATGACGGATGGCTTGAGCGAGTTGCGCCGGGCGGTGAAGGAGCTGCTCGCGGGCAACCCGAACGGTATCCCTGGCAGCAGCCTCAACCTCGCCTTGGATGACACCGGCGTGCGGCCATTCCTCGTGGACATCAAGTCGCGTTCCGTGAAGCGCTTGCTCGACTGGAAGGATGGCGACATCTTCCCGCCCGAGTCTGCCGAAAAGGTGATCGAGGAGCTCAAGAAGGAGCGTCGCAAGGCGAACGACGTCTGGGAAGAGGTGCTGGGCTCGCTCGGCAAGTCGGGCTCCGGCGTCCACGCCCCCGACGCCCACACGCTCGTGGTCGTCACGGAAGGTGAGGTGCCCTACCTGCCCGAGCTCGTGGCCCGCGCCGCGTTTGCGCCGCTGCACGCAAGCGTCGATAGCCTGCGGGCTGGCGCCTTCGAGGTGGGCGGCTACGTCAACAACGGTCCGTACCTGCTCAAGGGCCGCGGCGCGAAGCCGCCGGAGGGGAAGGAAGGCGAGCGCGTGATGTCGGTCGTCGAGCTCGCACGCAACCCGCACTACAACGGTCCGAACGGCGCCAAGGTCGATCGCATCATGTGCAGTACCGACCTCTCGATCCACATCACGGCGCAAGAAGACCTCTTCCAGTTCGAGCGCGGCAAGTTGCAGTGGGTCAACGTCACCTGGCCTGAGTGGCCGAAGGACAAGCTCCGCAAGCAGATGGAGGGCATGAAGGGCTTCACCGTGCGGGAGACGCCGCGGGTGCTGTACTTACGCTTCCGCTGTGACCGCGCGCCGTTCAACGAGAAGGAAGCGCGCAAGGCGTTTGCGCTCTCCATCGATCGTGATGCTTGCGCGGCCCGGCTGTGGCCCAAGGCCGTGCCGGCCTACCGGCTCGTGCCGACCGGCATCGAGGGTCGCGTGGACGGCATTGCCTGTCCGAACACGAACGAGGCCGGCGCCAAGGCGGCCTTCCAGCTCGCCAAGCTCAACGCCGACACCTGGATCGAAACGGGCTATGGCGAGGCCCCCGGGCAGGACGAAGTCGCGCGCGTCCTCAACACGGCTTGGAAGAAGGCCTTGGGTGTGGACCCGGGCCTCGTGATCCAGCCCGACACCGACGTGCGCAGCGTCGTGCGCGCCGGCAAGTACTACGTCATGCTGACCGACTTCCGTGGCGCCGTGAATGATCCCGGCGCCTATCTCGAGCCGCTGCACTCGAAGGACGCCGACAGCGGCCTCGGCTGGTACGACGCGGCCTACGACGCCCTCATCGACGCGGCGCGCGATTCAACGGTCGCGACCTCGGATCCGGACGGCTGGATCAAAACGGTCGGTGATCCCAGCCTGCGCAGCGCGGTGGACGCAGCCAAGGGCTCCGTCGAGGGCCGGCTGCGTTTGCGCCGCGAGGCGCTCGCCGCCGCGGAGAAGCGCCTGATGGACGAGTTCGTGGTGGTGCCGATTCTCTTCCTCAAGGAAGCGACCCTGCTCGGCGATGCCCGCGGACTCGGGGAAGACCTCGCGCGCCGCAACCCCGGCTTCGTCGGCTCCCTCGTCAGCGTCGAGCGCTAGTCCGCCGCGCGGGCGGAGCGGTTTCGCTCCGGGCTCCCGGCTGGTAGGATCCGCCCCGACGGTCGAGGAGGACCGATGTATCGCAATCTTCTGGGGATCGGCGCCGTCTTTCTCGCCGCCCTCCTCCTCATCGGCATCACGTTCTCGGCCCAGAAAGAGCTGCCGGCGGACTTCCGGTTCGTCAACGGCACGGAGCCCAAGAGCCTCGATCCGCACGTCATCACGGGCCAGCCCGAGGGCCGGATCGTGGACGCCATCTTCGAGGGGCTGACGTACCGAGAGCCCGAGACCCTCAAGCCCGTGCCCGGCGTGGCTGCCTCCTGGGACATCAGCCCCGATAAGAAGACCTACACGTTCCACCTGCGCCCCGAAGCGCGCTGGAGCGACGGCGTGCCGGTGACGGCCCACGACTTTGCCTGGGCATGGCGCCGTCTCCAGGAGCCCGCGATCGGCTCGGAGTACGCCTACATCCTGCATGTGGTGAGCGGCGCGGAGATCTTCAACCTCTACGCCGGCCACGTGGAGCGCCTGGTGGGGGCGGCGGAGAACGGGGAGCCGACCGCGGACTCCGTGGCGGGTGCCGTGCGCGCCCTGCGCGCGTCCAAGCCGGACGGCATCGAGGCCGTCGCCTGGCAGAAGTTCCTGGGCACCCAGCACGTCAACGACGTGGTCAAAGGCAGCCCCGATCCGGTCATCAAGGCGGCCATTCACGAGCGCACCGAGGTGCTCAGCGCCGACCGTCTGCAAAAGATCGAGCAGTCCCTGCGGGCCGAGGCGGAGCGGCGGCGCGGGCTGCACGCCCACGCCCTGGAGCATTTCGGCATCGACGAGGGCGTCTACGCCAAGGACGACCACACGCTCGTCGTCGAACTCGTCGCGCCCACGCCGTACTTCCTCGAGCTCACGGCGTTTTACAGTGCGCACCCCGTGCCACGGCATCTGATTGAGCGCCTCGAGCGCGAGAAGGAAGCCAGCGGCGCCGACATGGGCCGCGAGGACTGGTTCCTGCCCGAGAACATGGTGTCGAACGGGCCGTTCCGGCTCGAGGCTTGGCGCGTCAACGACAAGATCCGCCTCGTGAAGAGCGACACCTACTGGAACAAGGACTCGATCAAGCTCGGCATCATCGATGCGTTCCCCATCGAGAACTACAACACGGCGATGAACGTGTATCTCACCGGCGGCGCGGAGTGGACCACGACGTATCCGACCTCGATCGTCGATGCGCTCAAGGAGCGAGCTGACTTCCACCGCAACGCGGGCATGGTCGTCTACTACTACCGGTTCAACACCACGCGCAAGCCGTTCAACGATCGCCGCGTGCGCAAGGCCGTTGCCATGGCGATCAATCGCCAGCTGATCGTGGACAACATCCTGAAGCTCGGTCAGACCCCCGCGTTCCGGCTGACGCCGCCGGGACTCGGTGACTACGACCCGCCCCCGGATGGCATCCGCCACGACCCGGAGGGCGCACGCGCCCTGCTGGCGGAGGCGGGCTATCCCAAGGGCAAGGGTGTGCCCTCCCTCACGCTGCTCTTCAACACCTCCGAGACGCACAAGACCATTGCCGAGGAAGTGGCCTCGCAGCTGCGAACGGAACTCGGCCTTGACGTCAAGGCGCTCAACCAAGAGTGGCAGATGTACCAGGCCAGCACCTTGGCGCTGGAGTACGACATCGCGCGCGCTGGCTGGATCGGCGACTACCTGGATCCCAACACCTTCCTCGACATGTGGATCACCAACGGCGGCAACAACCAAACGGGCTGGTCGAACGCCATGTTCGACCGCCTCATCGCGTACGCGGGCGATGTCGAGACCTTCGTGCCCGATGCCGACGAACTGCTGCCGCGCTTCGCCGAGCCCGATCGCGCGCGCACGCTGCTCGCCGCGCTGGCCGCCGCGGACGATGCCGCTGCGCGGGTCGACGCCAGTGCCGCACTGCGGCTGCACCTGTTTCGGGAGGCAGAAACCATTCTCTTCCATGACGAGTTCCCCGTCATGCCGATCTACTTCTACGTGGTCAGCAGCCTCGTGAGCGAAAAGGTGCGCGGCTGGCACCCGAATCCGCAGGACATCCATCCTCTGCGCGGCATCTCCATGGAGGGGCGCTGACCTTCATGACACGCGCCATGCTTCACCGTGTGATCATCGCTGCCATCGGCTTCCTGGCCGGCGCGCTCGTGATGTGGCTGTGGGGGCCGCCGGGCAGCGTGGCAGCCGACGGGAGTGTCGCGTTCTCGATGGGTTGGCCGACGGCCATCGTCGTCGGCTCGTGGCTCATGGTCTCGTGCCTCGGGGCGCTGCTGCCGGGGTCGTGGCCCGGCCGAGTGGCCGGCGTGGCGTTCTGCGCGCTGCTGTTGATTCTCGGCGTGATGCACGTCGGGTGGCGAGAGACCGCCGTGCTGACGGCCGGCATCGCGTTCGTCTCATCCATGCTGTGGTATCCGCCCTGGCTCATGCGCTTGGTCGGAGCCCTGCTGCTGGCGCTGTTCCTCTTCGTGTTTCTCAAGGTGCTCTGCGGCCTCTGGCTAGGCGCCGCCATCGCCGTGGCGGCCACGGCGCTCGCGTGGCGCTTCCTGCCGACCCGCGTGCATCGACGCGTGGGCTTCATGGTGCCCAGCATGGTCATGCTGGTGTTCATTACCACCGTGCTGATGTACGGCGCGCCCGGCAGCCCCTTCGCGTCGGAGAAGCAGACTACCCAGCAGGCGCTGGAGGCGATGTCCGCCAAGTTCAATGTGAAGGACTCCGCCTACGAGTACTTCGTCAGCTACATGCACGACCTGCTCGTGAACGGCACGATGGGCCTCTCCATCAAGGTCCAGGGCCGTACGGTCGAGCAACTGCTCATGCCCGCCCTGCCGGTCAGCATGAGTCTGGGGCTGCTCGCGCTCGTGTTGGCCTGCCTGCTCGGCCTCACCATGGGGATTCGGGCCGGGCTCAAGCCCAACTCCATGGCCGACTACAGCAGCATGGGGCTCGCGATGGTTGGCATCTCGCTGCCCAATTTCGTGATCGGCGCGTGCCTGCTCATCGTCTTCTCGTACGGCCTCGGCTGGCTACCCGTGGCTGGGTGGGGGACGTACGGCCACTTGATCCTACCGGCCATCACGCTGGCGCTCCCCTACGCCGCCTACATCGCGCGGCTCGTGCGCAACGGCACGATTGAGGTCATGCAGCAGGACTTCGTTCGCACGGCGCGGGCCAAGGGCCTGAGCGAGCGCGAGGTGGTGCTGAAGCACGCTCTCAAGGGCGCGGTGCTGCCGGTCGTGTCGTTCCTGGGCCCCGCCGCGGCGGGCATCTTCACCGGGAGCTTCGTGGTTGAGACCCTGTTCGCCATCCCAGGCATGGGGCAGTGGTTCGTAAAGGGCGCGCTCGGCCGCGACTATTCCGTCGTGCTCGGCACGGCGATCATCTACTTCACCATCATCACGCTCTTCAACTTGCTGGTGGACTTTGCGTATGCGTGGCTCGATCCGCGAGTTCGGGAGGAACTGTGACCGCCCCCGTCGCTGAGAAGGGCACGAGTCTCTGGGCCGACGCTTGGCGGCGTCTGCGCCGGAACCACTTCGCCATTGCGGGCACGCTGATGCTCGGGCTCGTGATCTTGACGTGCTTCATGGGCCCGTGGCTCATGGAGCTGCTGGGCCACGACCTCGAACGCACGTACCCCGAGCGGGCCAACCTGCCGCCGAGCTTCTCCGACTGGTTCGGAACCGACGAGCTGGGTCGCAGCTACCTGGGTCGCGTCCTCATCGGCGGCCAGATGTCCCTGCTGATCGGCCTCGTCGCCACCGTCACGTCGGTGGTGCTCGGTGTGTGCTACGGCGCGATCGCGGGCTACTACGGCGGCAAGCTCGATGAGGTGCTGATGCGCCTGGTGGACTTCCTGTACGGCATCCCGTACATGTTCCTCGTCATCCTGATCATGCTGATGTTCAGTGACGCGGCGCGCGACAGTCCGCTGCCGATCTTCTTCGCGCTCGGCATGGTGCAGTGGCTCACGACCGCTCGCATCGTGCGCGGTCAGGTGCTCACGCTGCGCCATCAGGAGTTCGTGCTCGCCGCCCGGGTCCTTGGCGCGGGCGACATGCGCATCATCTTCCGGCACATCCTGCCCAACACGCTCGGCGTTGTGGTGGTCTATGCCACGCTGACCGTGCCGGCCGTGATCCTGCTTGAGTCGTTCCTGGCCTTCTTGGGGCTGGGCGCGGGCGTCACGTGGGGACTGCTGGTCTCCGAGGGCTTGAGCGTCGTCAACCCGGTGCAGTCGTATTGGTGGCGCTTGCTGTTCCCGAGCATCTTCCTCGCCCTGACGCTCTTCAGTCTCAACTTCATGGGTGACGGCCTGCGGGACGCGCTCGACCCGAGGACCCGCCGTTGAACGCGCCTTCGTCTCCGCTGCTGGAAGTCCGCGACCTGCGCACGGAGTTCGTGCTCGAGGAGGGCACCGTCCGCGCCGTCGACGGCGTCTCGTTCGATGTGGGCCCGGGCGAGATCTTGGGAATCGTGGGGGAGTCGGGGTGCGGCAAAAGCGTCACCAATCTGAGCGTGCTGGGCTTGCTGCCCAAGCCCCAGGGGCGCATCGCCGGTGGATCGGTGAAGTTCCGCGGTCGCGAGCTCGTCGGACTCTCCGAGAACGAGCTGCGCAAGGTGCGCGGCAACAACATCTCGATGATCTTCCAAGACCCCATGACCAGCCTGAACCCCTATCTGTCAGTCGAAGAACAGTTGGCCGAGGTGGCTCAGCTGCACATGGGCCTCGATCGACCGGCCGCGGTCAAGCGCGCCGCGGCTCTGCTTGAGCGGGTGGGCATCCCGGATGCCACCCGCCGGATCCAGTCGTATCCGCACGAGTTCTCAGGCGGCATGCGCCAGCGCGTCATGATCGCCATGGCCCTGCTCTGCGACCCCGACGTGCTGATCGCCGACGAGCCCACCACGGCGCTCGACGTCACGATCCAGGCGCAGATCCTCGAGTTGCTCAAGGAGCTGCGGACCGAACGCGGCATGGGCATCATCCTCATTACGCATGATCTCGGCGTCGTGGCCGGCATGTGCGATCGCGTGATGGTCATGTACGCAGGCCGCGTCGTGGAGAACGCGCCGACGGACGCGCTGTTCGCCGCGCCGGAGCACCCCTATACGCAGGCGCTGCTGCGCAGCGTGCCGCGCCTGACCTCCAACGTGCACGAAACCCTGTTCAGCATCGACGGGCTGCCGCCGCGGCTGGATGGCGGCCCGTTTGGGGCCTGCACCTTCGCGCCGCGCTGCCCGCTGGTGCAGGACGTCTGTCACGAGGGTGAGCCCGCCTTGGTGACGAC
>JAQBWE010000107.1 GCA_027625315.1 Planctomycetota bacterium | reverse complement strand
CACGCCGGCCGCCGGCGGGCGGAGGCCGTAGGGCTCAAACAACCCCCCACGCCACGGCTGCACGCGCCAGAGGAACACGACCACCATAGGCACGAGCAGCAACCGCCGCAGCACGCGCAGGAAGTCGCGATCGTCGTCGGCCAACAACCCACGCGTCGCCAGCACGTCGTGGACCGGCGCGGCGAGCGCGCACGCCAGTGCGGCGGTCAACCCAAGCGCCAGCGGCCAGAACAAGGCGTCGGGCAGCCGTCGCATGGGAGACCTCTACAGTTCGACGTCGTGCGGATTGACGCCCGGGCCGTAGGCCACCGGCCCGTCGCCCACCGCATCGCGCGGATCCGACCGTCGTTCAGACGGCTCCTCGAACACCTCGATGGCCAGCACGCCGCGTTCACGCAGTGCATCGAGAAACGCGACTTCGTCAGACGCATCGATGCCGAGGATGTCGAGGCGCTCGGCCAGGCGGGCGGCGGTGGCGATCATGTACGAGCTGACATCCGAGCCGCCCGCACCCTCAGCGCGCATCATGTAGGCCACGACCTCCTCGGCCGTGCCGAGATAGACGTCCTGGCCGATGGTGACCTTGTAGAGCACGGCGGGAGGATACCAGCGCACTCCCAGCCGGGGGTTGATGGCACCGGAGCCGGCGCACCCGTTCGCGCCGGAGTCGGGCTATCGTCTGGGCGTGACTCAGCGCGAAGCACCTACGCGCGGAGAGGGGTTCATCGCCTACCTCCTCTCCGCTCTCACCACGTTGCTGTGGGTGGGCTGCGTCTTGCCCGCAGGGGAGACGCTCGCCTCGGTGTCGAGCCCGGACGCAGCCACACCCGTACACCGCGACGCCGTGCTGATCGTGCCGGCGCTGCTCTTGCTCATCGTCGTGCCCGTCGGCTCGACGCTCGCGCTGCGCCGCCACGGCGTCCGCGCCGTGTTGGCCGGGATGGACGCGTTCGTCGTGCTGTACGTGGCCGTGGCGCTGCTCGGCTACCGGCTCGTCGGCGACGGCCCCGCCCTCGTGTTCCTCATCACGCTGTTCGCGCTGGGCGGGCTCGGCTTACTCGAAGTCGCGCGCCACACGATCCCCGACGGCGAGCGCGGCGAGCAGTCCGCGCTCTCCGGCGCCCGACTCGCACTCGCGCTCCTGGTGCTCGTGCTGCCGCTGCACGTCGTGATGCATCCGCAAGTCGAGCGGGCGAGCCTGCTGGGTCCCTTCCTGTTCGTTGCGGTCAGCGCGGCGGGCTCGCGCATGGCGCGCGACATGCGCGGCCTGCGTCGCACCACCGCCATCCTGCAGCTGCTCGTCGCCGTGCACCTGCTCATCACCCTGCGCTACACGCTCTTCCGTACCGACCCCGCCATCGAGTCGCTCTACTGGACCGGCAAGACGACGCTGGCCCTGGCCGGCGCCGTGGTGCTGGTCGCGTTGATCCAGCTCCTGATGTACGTGCGTTCCGGACCGACCGTCGTTGAGAGTGCGACGACGGACGTCCCCGGAGCGAAGATGGCCGGCTCATGAACCCCGACGCCCCCCGCCCGCGCTCCCTGCCCGTCGCCTCGCGCGATCGGCTGCGGCTGCTGGCCCTGCTCGGCATGGTGGCGGTGTGGGTCCTGCCCGACTGGGTGCAGGCGGATGTCGGCGGCGTGGCCCGCATGGAGTCCGGCGCCGTGCGCACCGGCGTGACGGCGGCCCTGAGCCTCATCGCCCTCTGGGGCTTGGCGACCACCTCCCTCGCCGTGCGGTCGCTCCGCGGCCTGCGCGTTGGTACGGCGTTGACCGACGCGGCTATCGCCGTCACGGCGACCCTGCTGCTCGCATCGCGGCACGCGTGGATTCCCGGCGGCGAGATGCGCGAGGCCTGGGTCCCGATCTTCCTGCCGCTGACGCTGCTCGCGCTGCTCGACGCCCTGGTGCAGGCCAACCCGAAGCGTGTCGGCTCGACCATCACCGTCATCCGCGGCGGCGCGGCACTGTTTGCCGCGATCGCTCTGGCGGTCGACGGGCGCTTCATTCCGGCGGGCATTGCCCTGTGGCTTGCGCTGTCGGCGTTCCTGTTCATCCGCCACGACGAGGCGCCGCGTGCGCGTCGTGCATTGGAAGCACTGTCGCTCATCGCCGCCGCGCTCGCCGGACTTAGCCCCTGGATCCAGCGCGACCTCGTCGGCACGAACCCAACGATCGGTCCCGAACTCACCTGGCCCGTCTATGTGTGGTGCGTCCTCGCCGCGCTGGTCGTGACGACCGCGCTCGACGGCGTGCTGCGCCCTGAGGCCGAGAAGGGCCCGGGCGGACCCTCGTGACCTTCGGTCGCCGGTTCGACCGGCGCATCCTGGCCCTCGCCCTGCCCGCGGCGGGCAGTTCGCTTGTTCCCGTCGTGCACCGCATGGTGGACATGGCGTGGGTGCGCGAGCTGGGCACCGAAGCCGTCGCCGCGCTCGGTGTCGCAACGATCTCCGTGTGGCTCTTCGTCGCCATCGCCTGGGCACTCGTCATGGGGCTCACCGCGCTGGTTGGACGCTACGTCGGCGCGCGCCGGCTGGATGCCGCGGGCTACGTGGCTTCCCAGGGCGTGCGTTGGGGTGCGGCCATCGGCATCGCGTGCGCGGCGATCGGCTACGGGATTGCCCCGTGGGTGTTTCACCTCGCAGGCGCGGAAGACGCCGTACGGGACTTGGGCGTCACGTACACCCGCATCTACTGGTCGGGCGGCGCGCTTGTGCTCATTCACGTCGCCGGTGACGCGATCTTCCGTGGCCACGGCGATACGCGTACGCCGTTCAAGATCGGCATCCTCTCGCTCCTCCTCAACGCGGTCATCGATCCCCTGCTTATTCGCGGGTTCGATCCGATACTGCCCGCCATGGGCGTGGCCGGGGCCTCGGCCGCCACTCTCGTGGCCGAAGCCGTGGCCGTGGTGCTCTACCTGCGCGCCCTCCTGCGACGCGGCTACTTGCGCAGCGCGCGCCCACCCGACGCGGCCTTGCGGTTCGACGGACGCACGCGACTGGGCACGCCGCGCTGGCTCGGGCTCGACACCGCGGTGTTTCGCCGCATCGCGAAGATCGGCTCGCCGACGTTCGCCACGAGCGTCCTCTTCAACCTGATCCTGCTCGAGATGATGAAGATCGCGGGCCGCGCCGACGGTCCCGCCGCGCAGGCCGGGCTCACGATCGGCCACACGGGGGAGGGCGTCGCGTTCGTGCTGTGCCTCGGGTGGTCGGCCGCCGCGGCCTCGCTCGTGGGCCGCTGCATGGGCGCCGGTCAGATCGTCGCGGCCGAGCGCGCCGCGTGGCGCGCGGCCTGGCAATGCGGGGCGCTCAACCTCGTGCTGGCCGTGATCATGTTGGTGTTCGCCGACGAGCTGGCTTGGATCTGGGCGAAGGAAGTCGGCGCGCACGCCCACGCCGCGAGTTACTACCGCATCGTCGCGTTTTGCCTCGTCCCCCAGGCGATCGAGATTGTCTTGGACGGCGCGTTCGGCGGCGCGGGCATGACCGTGCCGCCGATGGTCGTCGGCGTGACGCTGGCGGTCGCGCGCGTGCCCCTGGCGTGGTGGGTCGTGTTTGACCTGGGCTGGGGCGTCGAGGGCATCTGGATCGTCATCGCGGCGACGGCGGCGCTGCGCGGCGTCCTGATCGGCTACTGGTTCTCGCGCGGTACCTGGAAGACCCGCAGCGTGTAGGGGGCGCGCATCAGCTGCGCGGGGCGCGCAGACCGCGCTCGTCGCTGACGGACGCCGCCTGCGGGCCGCGCAGGGCCGGGCCGGAGAGCGGCCACATCACGTGCTGCACGTCCGCGCGCCGAACGGCGCCGCGGGCATCGACGATCAGGCGCGCGTGGGCGCCGACGTCCGCCCACGGGAGATCCGTGTGGTCGGTCGTGACGACGACGCAGTCGACCGCGCGCAGTAGCGCGGGCGTGACCGGGAGCGAGGTCATGAGGCAGTCGTCCAGCGAGATCGTCTCGACGAACGGATCGGAGTACACGAGGTCGGCCCCGCCTTCCCGCAGCAGCCGCATGACCTCGAGCGCCGGCGACTCGCGGATGTCGCCCACGTCGCGCTTGTAGGCGACGCCGAGCACGAGGATGCGAGCGTCCTTCACCGTGCGGGACTCGGCATTGAGCGCCGAGGCCACGCGCTCGGAGAGGTAGCGCGGCATGCCGATGTTGGTCTCGGTGGCCAGCTCCACGAAGCGCGCGCGGAAATCGAGGCGCCGCAGCTTCCAAGAGAGATAGATGGGATCCAGCGGGATGCAGTGCCCGCCCGTGCCGGGGCCCGGATCGAAGCGCATGAAGCCGTAGGGCTTCGTGGACGCGGCTTCGACAATTTCGCGCACCTCGAGGCCCAGGCGATCGCACATCATCGCCGTCTCGTTGACGAGGCCGATGTTGACGCTGCGGAACGTGTTCTCGAGCAGCTTCACCATTTCGGCGGCGGCGGCGGAGCTCACCGTGACGACGCGGTCCACCGCGATGGAGTAAAACGCGACTGCCATGGCGGCGGAGGCGTCGTCGACGCCGCCCACGACCTTGGGCGTGTTGTGGATGCCGTAGCGGCGGTTGCCGGGATCCACGCGCTCAGGCGAGAACGCCAACCAAAACTCGACGCCCGCGACCAAGCCACGCCGCTCGAGGCGGGGCTTGAGGATCTCCTCCGTGGTGCCGGGGTAGGTCGTGCTCTCAAGCACGATCAGCTGGCCAGGCCGGAGCGCGCGCTCGACGCTGCGCAAGGCGGACTCGACGTAGGACAGATCCGGATCGCGGCTCTTGGAGAGCGGCGTGGGGACGCAGATGCTGATGACGTCCATCTCAGCCATGCGCGACATGTCGCTCGTGGCCTCGAGGCGGCCGGCTTGCACGGCGGCCAGCACTTCTTGCGAGCCGACATCGGGCACGTAGCTGTGCCCCTCGTTGACGGCGGAGACCTTGGCATCGTCGGTCTCGAAGCCGAGCACGCGCACACCCCGGCGCGCGAAGGCCGTCGCGAGTGCGAGGCCGACGTACCCCAAGCCCACGACGCCGTAGCGGCATGTGCGGTCGCGAATGCGTTGTTCAAGGCTCACGGACATGCAGACGATTCTCGCAGGCGGTTCCTTCCGCCCAGGCCTAGGAAGACGGTCCCACGGCTTGGTCACCGCAACGTAGCGCGGCCGCGGTGCGTTCCAGACCGCGTTCCAGGCCGATCGTGGGCTGCCAGCCCAAGACGCTGCGGGCCCGGCCGGCATCGGCTTCGGAATCACGAACATCGCCCGCACGGGCGGGCGCCCGGGTGAGGCGCAGCGGCCTGCCCCCGACCCGCTCGATCAGGGCCAGCAACTCCCGCAGGGGGTGGCGCTGGCCGGCCCCGATGTTGATGGGTTCGGCGACGGCCGTGCCCTCAGCGCTCGCCGCCCGCACAACGGCATCCACGACGTCCTCGACGTAGGTGAAGTCACGCGTCTGTTCGCCGTCACCGTAGAGCGTGCAGGGACGATCATCGAGGCACGCCGAGAGGAAGATCGGAATCGCCCCTGCGTAGCGCGAGCCATGCGGCTGGCGGGGTCCGTAGACATTGAAGAAGCGCAGGATCGCCGTCTCGAGGCCGAAAGTCCGGCGGTAGGCATGCATGAGCGCTTCGGCGCCAGCCTTGCTGGCGGCGTACGGCGAGCGCGGGGCGATGGGCATGCGCTCGCACTTGGGCAGCGTGGGCGTGTCGCCGTAGATCGAAGAGGACGACGCGAGCACGACGCGCCGCACGCCCTGCGCCCGCGCCGCTTCGAGCACGGCGAGGGTGCCGCCCATGTTGACGTCGATGACCTCATGCGGGTGTTCGAGGCTGCGCTGGACCGACGCGAGGGCCGCGAGGTGGAAGACGACGTCGGCGCCCTTGGCGGCCGACCGGATGGCGGCGGGGTCACGGACATCGCCCACGATCAGCTCAGCGCCGGGCGCGGCGGCCACGTTCTCGGCCCGCCCACTGCTGAGGTCATCGAGGACGCAGACCGACCAGCCGTCGCCCGCTAGGCGCTCGACGAGGTGGGAGCCGATGAATCCGGCGCCGCCGGTGACGCATGCCCGCATGGGTCCATCGTCGCATAGAGCGTGGCGTGCCGCTTGAGTTTGCGGTATCCCTGGAGTCAGCGGCGGACTCGCCTGCGAGGAGATGCCATGAATCAGCGAACTCTGGTCTGGGCCGCGACGATCGCCGGCTTCGTGATGCTGGGCGCTCTGGTGCTGTTCCCCTTGGTCGTCACGAAGGTGGGCGACAAGAGCCACAGCGTGCGCGCCATCGAGACGGAGGTGGGTCACTGGCTGTTGTTGTTCGGCTGGGTCGCCTGCGGGTTCTCGGCGCTGGTTTCCTTTGGCAAGGCCGAATACATCGGCGTCGCGGAAGACAAGAGCCGGATGCTCAGCTTCCTCGGCTACAAGCTCTCGGGGTTCTTCTACATCGCGTTGCTCATCGCGGGCGCGGGCGGCGAGCACACGAGCTACGGCTTCGGATTCTGGCTCGCGTTCCTCGCAAGTCTCGCGGGCGGCTTCGCGGCGTACCTGACCTTCAACCCGGCGCTCGCTCAGAAGCTCGCCGACAAGGCCAAGGAGATGTCCGCCGGCAACAAGGACGCCGAGCCGCCGGCCGCGTAGCCTCGGTACGGACTTAGTACCGCTGCCAAATGGTCGTGTCGGTGTGGGTGGCGTACCAGCCGTACCACTCGGACATCAGCCCGTCGAGCGGGCTGAGGCGCTCGCCCTGGTACGCGCCCTCGACACAGAGGCCGTCGAGGATCCAGAGACTGCGCGTGTCGCGGTCGCGGATGGCGCCCTCGTCGTCACGCTCGAACGCCAGGGCGCGTCCGCGCACGCGGCGATCAAACGCCCCGACCGAACGCGCCGCCTCGTCGAACCAGATCGTGACGGGCACGCCGCCCACGTCTTCCTCGATGGGCGTCGCCCGCGGCAACCGACGGAGGGGATACGCGCGGCGCTCCGCTCCAACCCGCACGCCGTACACGAGATCGTGCAGCTCGAGACGCGGGTCGCGCGTCTGGATCGTCGGCACGAACTGCGGCGGGACAAACGGGTCGCCACTGCGCGCACCCTCGCGCGGGAAGTACCCACGATCCGCCGGCCGCCCGAGCCAGCGCGGGTCTTGCGCCATGACCGCGGTGTCGGGATGCAGTTGGCGCCAGTCGCGCCAAGTCGTATGGCGGCCCGTATCGGCCCGGCGTAGGACCTTGCCCAGCAACTCGCCCTCGAAACACTCGCCTGTGATGTGCATCCAGAGCGAGCGCGTCTGATGGTCGTACAGCACGGCCGTGCCTTGCCAGATGCCCTCGAACCCGAAGGTCAGCCGGCGGCCGTCGACGATGGGATCGAAACTGATCCCGGAGGAGCAGACGACTCAGTAGGTCACCGCGATCGGGATGCCCTCGATCACGTCGTTCACCACGTGGTGGTAACTGATCATCGGTACCGGGTACGCCCGCGCCCGGCCGCTGACGAGCACACCCAACACCTCGTCGGAGGGCTGGAGCCATGTCGCCTCAGCCGCCGGCACCATGGCGGGATCGGTCGCCGCGAGGAAGCGATCGTGCTCGATGAGGAACTGGGATGCGGCGAAGCGGCCGATGCGGGCTTCGTCGGTGGTCGGAGCAGGAATCGTCGCGGAGGCCGGCGCCTCCGGCCCACCCGTGTTGAGCCGGTACCCGCCGTAGGCGATGCCGCCCAGGATCAGCACCCACAGCAAGAGGCGCGTGAACTTGCCCACGCGCGCTACGGCTTGCCCGTGCGGAACACGAGATCCCACAGCGGTGAGGACACGCCGTACATGCGCGTCCAGAACTTGTGGTGATGGGCCAGGTGCCAGGCCTTGAGGAACTTGCCGTAGCGCGCCCGCGGCCGGGCGTGGTGGGTGTAGTAGTGCGAGAGGTCGTAGACGATGTAGCCCACGAGGACGCCGGCCATGACGGCCGTGGCCACCGGCGTGGGCAGCACACTCCAGAAGCCGAGGTAGATAAGCCCGGCGATGGCCAGCCCCGCCAGCGGCGGGAACACGAGCCGCGTCGGGTCCCACGGATCGAGATGGTGGATGCCGTGCACCAAGAAGTGCACCTGTCGGCCCCAGGCGCTCTTCGGCCGCCAGTGAAAGATGAAGCGGTGGAGCACGTACTCGATCAGCGTCCAAGCGAACACACCCAACAGCGCGTAGAGCGGGGCCGCGAGCCAACCTAGCCCCAGCGGGATCGCCGCGACGATCAGCAGCGCGGCGACAATGGGCAGCCAGATGCTGGGAATCAGCTGCCAGCGGATGTGGCTCTGCGCCTCGAGCCACGGCGTGCGGAAGATGCGCAGCGAGTGCGGCCAGCGGGTCGCGAAGCGATCTCCGGCGGCCACATGCGGCGTCATCACGCGCTCGGCCGTGTTGGGGCCGATGCTGCGGTGCACCCAGGCGTCATAGCGCTCACCCAGTGCCGCCACCTGCGGCAGCAGCGGGGCCGCTAGGTCCACGGCGGGCGGGGCGAGAGCGACGGGTTCGGCCATGGGCCAGCGATTGTACCCCTTGCCCCGCACGATACGCAGGGTGGCCGCGAGTCGGGACGGCCCAGGGAGACGCGCGCGATGGCTGGCCCGAAGGCACCGGCAAGAGACCAGTTCACGATCTGCACCCAGGACTGCGGGGCGCGCTGCTGCCGCTACATCACGATCGAGTTCCCTACCCCGCGCTCGAAGGACGACTGGGATCGCGTGCGCTGGTGGCTGGCCCACGAGGGCGTGGTCGTGAGTAAGGACGAGGACGGCTGGAACGTGCACGTGAGCACGCGCTGCTCCAACCTCGGCCCGCGCAACGCCTGCACGATCTACCCCCATCACATGGACACGTGCAAGGAGTACGACGCGACCCTGTGCGAGTACACCGGGCCCCTGGACCAGGAGTTCGAGCTCACGTGCGAGCTCGACCTCGCCCGCTACCTCGAGCGCCGCAAGCTCAAGCGCGGCCGGGACATCGCGCGGGCGATCCGGCGCGCCGAACGCGCCCGGACGCAGGGTGTGGCCCTGCCCCTCGTGCCTCTGCAGGGGCTGCCGCTCTGACCGCGGCGCGCCCTTCCTGAACGAGGCGCCGCAGGCCGTGCTACACCAAGCGCCATGCGGACGATCCGCCTGACCCTGCTGGCTTGCACCCTCCTCGCCGGGAGCCTGTTGTGGGCCGGTTGCGCCATGAAGCGCACCGTCACGATCGACAGCAACCCGACCGGCGCGGCCGTGTGGGTGAACGGCGCGCGGCAGCCGAGTGCGACGCCGGTGACCGTTCCCTTCAGTCAGTACGGGCGCTTCGACGTGCGACTCGAGAAGCCCGGCTACCAATCGGTCGCCACCGAGGTGCACATTGCCTCGCAGATCGACGGGTACCCGTTCGTGGATCTGCCGTTTGAAGTGCTCGGTGGCAGCCGGCACTTCACGCGCGTGATCCCCATGCAGCCCCTGCCGAACGTGTCTTCGCAAGCCGAGTTCGACGCGATCCTCGGCGACGCGCGCACACTCCGGGACCGCGCGCGGATCGAAGTCGGGGAGCCCGGCACGCCCGGCCGCCAAGCCCCTGAGTTCCTGCGTTGAGCCCGGAGTCCGCGGTCGAGTCTACGTCGTTCGCCGGCCGGCGCGCCGTCGTGCTGGGCCTGGGGCGGTTCGCCGGCGGGCTCGAGACGACCCGCTTTCTGCGCGCCGAGGGGGCGGAGGTGCTCGTCTCGGATACGGCGGCACCGGCGCTCTTGGCCGAGCAGGCAGCGGCCGCGGAGAGCCTGGGCGCGCGGGTGGTGTTTGGGCCCCAAGGCTCGGATCTGCTCGATCGCTGCGATGTGCTGCTGGTGAATCCGGCGATTCCCTTCGAGCATCCCGTGCTGGCTGCGGCGCAGGCCCGCGGCATCCCCATCACGACCGAGATCAACATCGTGCTCGCGCGCTGCCGCGCCCCCGTGCTCGCCGTGACGGGCACGAAGGGCAAGTCGACGACCTCGTCGATCCTCGTCGAGATGCTGCGCGCCGCGGGGCGCACGACGCATTTCGGCGGCAACATCGGGCAGCCGCTCGTCGCGCAGCTGCAGGCCATCGAGCCGGACCACCGCGTGGTGCTGGAGCTCTCGTCGTTCCAACTCTACTGGACGCGGCTCCTCGGTCGCTCGCCTCACCTCACGCTCATGACCAACCTGCTGTCCGATCATCTCGACCGCCATGGCACCCAAGCGGCGTACGCCGAGGCCAAGCGCGCGGCGCTCGACTACCAAGGCGCGCAGGACGTCGCGGTGCTGCCGACCGACGACGCTGCGATGCGCGCGGCCGGCTGGCACGCGGCCGGCGCGGGTCGCCGCGTGCTGTATGGCGCCGGAGCGGCCTACCGGCTGGAGGACGGCGAGGTC
>JAQBWE010000106.1 GCA_027625315.1 Planctomycetota bacterium | reverse complement strand
GCTCAGCGCCTGGCCGCGGAACGCCTGAACATCCCCGTGCAGTACCAAAACGATCTCGGCATGCGGTTCATGCTGATTCCCCCCGGTACGTTCCAGATGGGCTCGCCGCCGGGCGAACTCGAGCGCGACGAAGGGGAGATCCAGCACGGCGTGCGCCTCACCCGGCCCTTCTATCTGATGACCGCTGAGGTGAGCAACGCCCAGCTGCGGCGCTATCACGCCGATCACGTGAGCGAGTCGCCGCCGGGCATGGCCGGGTTCAATGATCCCGACAAGCCGGCGACTTCCGTGGGCTGGGAGAACGCTGGCCGGTTCTGCAACTGGCTCTCGCAGCGCGACACGCATTACGAGTACCGCTTGCCGACGGAAGCGGAGTGGGAGTACGCGTGTCGCGCCGGCTCGACGGAGCGTTTCCCTTGGGGTGAGGATGAGCGCCTCGCGGCGCAGCGCGCGAACACCGCCGACGCCACGGCCCGCGCGGACATGGGCGAGGGGCTGCGAACTGAGGCCGAGGCGCTGGAACGCTGGCGCTGGTTCGAGGGCCGCGACGGCCACTGGGGGCCGAGCCCGGTCGGTTCATTCAAGCCGAACGCCTGGGGCCTCTACGACTTGATCGGCAACGTCCACGAGTGGTGCGCGGATCGGGCGGGCCCCTACGACACTGCCCAGGTCGATGACCCCCAGGGTCCGATGCGGGGTGAGCTGCGCGTGCTGCGCGGCGGGGCGGCCGATTCACCGGTGCACAAGTGCCGCGCCGCGTGGCGCGGCGGCATGTATCCGATTCGGCACGCGCCCAACTTGGGCTTCCGCGTCGTGGCGACGCCGCGCTAGGCGTCAAACGTAGCGCGAAAGTCATACGGGCTGACGTCGTCGAGCGGCGGCAGGGCGCCGGCGCGGATCTGGAACGTGCGGACGGCCCAGAGGTCCTTGAACACCCGGTAGCGCAGCGCGGTCTGATCGAGGTAGTCCACGCCAGAAGACCCGCCGGTGCCGATGCGGCGGCCGATCACCCGCTCAACCATGCGGGCGTGGCGCTGGCGGAAGATGATCATCGACTGCTCAAACTCGATTAGCTGCGCCAGGATCTTGCGCGGCCATGACAGCAGCGGGAGTTCGCGATAGCTCTCGATGAAGAGCACCGCGGCCCGGATGCGGCGTAGCCGCCGGTCCTCGCACAGGAAGAACGTAGCGGCCTGGTCGATCTCCGCGGCGTAGCGCGTGCGCATGGCGTCTTCGTTGCCGACTCCGGAGGCGAGCACCACGGCGAGCGTCTCATCGATGGCCGAGCGCATCGACGCGAGGTAGTCGGCGAGGAATGCGTCGACGACCGCGTCATCGCCGGGCTGGCCCGGCTGCGAGCCGCGAATGGGCGTGCGGTGAAGCCAGGCGCCGACCGCCTCGAGCAGGGAGGGCTTGTCGGCGTGACGACGCTGCACGCGGGCGTGCGCCGGGGAGTCCGTCTGGCCCGACGGATCCTTCAACGCCTCCATGTACTTGCCATCCGCGCCAAGTCCCAGGCGCTCGTCGTCGGGCAGGCCGAGGAGGATCTCCATCTCGCGCATCTGCGCCGACTGGAAGCCGCTCGCCGGGAACAGCTTGTCGCGAAAGTCGAGGTAGTCGCGCGTGCCGATGGACTCGACGAGATCGAAGTGCGCGACCGCCGCGCGGAAGATCCGGCTGATCCGATCCATGGAGTCCGCCGCGCCACCAATCGCCGTCTCGGGGACGGGCTCCTGGTTGAACAGGTTGCGGAGCGTAGTGAGCTCGCGGAGCGCGAGCTTGAACCACAGCTCGAACACTTGGTGCACGACGATGAAGACGACCTCGTGGTCGTCGACCTTGCTCTCGTCATCGTCCAGCCCGCCTTGCAGGCGTAGGAGGTCCTCGACGCGGATGTAGTCCCAGTAGTTGGTCGCCATGGCAGGAGCATAGCGAGCGGCAGGGCCGGGTGCCGCCGTTGTCCGGGTGCGTGGCCCCTGCCCGTGTGCAGCGCCTGTCCGTATGCAGGGGCTGCCCGGTGCGGACTGCTGCTCAGTCGCGAACTAGCCCGCAGCGGCTCCGGGCGGATGGCGTTCACCCATGCCGGGCGCCATCTGGGCCTCGCGCGGCTCGAGCGTGAGCGGATCGGTGCCGGTCGCCCGCAGCGAGACGTCGTTGATGACCTCGGCGAGCACATGAATGTCGAACGGCTTCTCAATGCAGCGCACGTGTAGATCTTTGAGTCGCTCCGTCGTGCGACCGTCCAGCAGATTGCCGGTCATGTAGAGCATGCGCCGCCCCGCGTCGGGGTCGCGCGCGATCAGGCGATCGTGGATGTCCACCCCGTCGAACTCACCCGGCATGCGCACGTCGGTGACGACCAAGTCGTACGTGCGTAGGCTCAGGCGCTTGAGGGCCTGCTCGCCGTCGTTGGCGATATCGGACGTGTAGCCGTGATTGCGCAGGACGCGCTGCACCACATCGCAGATGTAGGTGTCGTCGTCGACCACGAGCACGTGTTTGCCGGAGCCGGCGTCGGATGCCACGCGCCGGGGCCCCGTCGGAAGCTGCGCCTCGAAAACTTGCGCCTCGAGGATCGGCGTCCGGATGACGAATGTGGCGCCTTCTTCGGCCAAGTCGTCGAGCACGATCGAGCCGCCGTGCTCTTCCACGATGCCGAAGCAGATGCCGAGCCCCAGGCCCGTGCCCGCGTCCTTGGTCGTGAAGAACGGGTCGAAGATGCGGCTCTTCAGTTCGTCGGAGATGCCCGGGCCGTTGTCGGCGACCCGGATCTCGATCTCGTTGCCATGGCGGCACGTGCTGAAGCGGATGCGGCGTTGGCCCTTGTGCGACTGGAGCAGGGCCTGGTGGGCGTTGCTCGACAGATTGATGAACACCTGCTGCCAGCGGTTCACGTCGATGTCGAAGTGCGGCACGGTCGTGTCGAAGTCGCGCTCAATCGCGATGTTGTCCATCCGGAACTGGTACTCGTTCAGGTTGAGCACAGATTCGATCACGTCGTTGAGGTTCGCGCGGCGCTTGGACATGCGGCTCTGGCGGGCGAACGCGAGCAGGTTCTCGACAATGCGCTGGCAGCGTCTAGCGTTCGTCTCGATGTTCTCGACATCGCCGCGGCCCCACTCCTCGGGCCGGCGGGCGAGCATGAGCTGCGCGAAGCCGAGGATGCCGGCCAGCGGATTGTTGAGCTCGTGCGCGACGCCGCTGACAAGCGTTCCGATCGCGCTCAGCTTCTCGCTCTGGTTGAGCTGGTCCTGGAGTTGCTTCTCGCGCGTGTGGTCGCGCGCGAGCACGACGGCGCCGCGCGGTTCGCCCTGCTCGCCGACGAGCGGCTGAAGCGAGGCACGCACCGAACGCAGGGTGCCGTCCGCGTGCGGAATGTGGAACTCGATCTGCATGCCCGCCTCGCCCCGCAGAGCGGCATCGACGGCGGCGGAGAGCATCGGGCGGTCGCTTTCGTGCGCCATGTCCTCGAGCCGGTCGTAGGCGGCGAGGAGCTTGCTCTTCGTGTGCCCCGTGATGTCGGAGGCGGCGGGGTTCGCGTAGACGAGCCGCCCATCGACATCCAGGTGGAGCACGGCGCCCGGGCTGGACTCCACGAGCGTGCGGTACCGATCCTCGCGCTCCTTCACCATCGAGAACAGGCGGGCGTTCTCGATCGCGATGGCGAGTTGGTTGCTGACGGTTTCGAGCACGAGCCGATCGGAGGGGCTAAATGCTCCCACGTGGTCGGACTCGACGTTGAGGACACCGGCGATGACGCCCCCGATCTGGATCGGAACCGCCATTTCGCTCTTGGTGTCGGCATACCAGCGCACGTACTCATCCGACGCGGCTACGTCGTCGATGGTCTGGGTCGATCCCGACGCGAATGCGCGCCCGATCACGCCGACGCCGAGCTCCACGCGCTCTTGCACCTGGATCGGCGAGGCGTAGCGGGAGGCCTGCGCCTTCAGCTCGAGGCACGCGCGCGACTCGTCGGCCATGAAGATCATGACGTTGTGGAACCCGAACGTGCGGTGGATGTCCACGGCCGCCTGGCGCAGGAGGAGGTCGTCGTTGAGGATCGAGTTGACCTTGCGGCCGAGCTCGTTGACGAGAAGGAGCGACTCGAAGCGCCGGTTCGCCATCGTCAGGCTGCGGACGAGGCGAATGGCCGTGGCCGTCAGGAACGAGCCGACGCGCGCGACGCTCTCCATCTGTTCGCGATGTTCGGCGGGGAACCGCACGCCGATGACGCCCAGCGTCTCGCCGGCGGCCTCGAGCGGCAGCACGAGGTAGCCCGGCTCGGGCGCGTCGGCGTCGTCCTCATCAGGTCCGCGCAGCTCGTCGGGCATCGCCTCCGGTCCGGGGCTAAGCGCGCCGTTCAGCACGGCGGTCCAGACGGAGGGCTGCAGCGGAATGCGCTGATCCAGCAGGGCCGGGCGCGCGAACTCACCGAGGCCCGCCTCGAGATGCAGGCACCGGTCGCGCGCGGGGCAGGAGTCCACGCGCGGGCAGGCCCCGCAGCGATCTCCCGGGCCGACGAGGTACACGCGGGCGGCTGCGTCCGGCACCAACGTCTGCAGGTGCTCCGCCAGCCTCGCGGCGGCGGTGGAAGTGTCCGTTGCCTCCGCAAGGCGGAGAGCGAGAGCGCCCAGCTCACTCATTCCGGTGAATCGTAGCCTCGTGTAGGTCCCTGGCCTCCCGATCTGTTTGGAAGGCGTTTGGGTCCTACATTTGGTGTTCGGTTGGCGAGCCCCGGTGGATGAGCGCGCCGAGGCCGATCCCGACGAACCAGGCCGAGAGCAGGAGCGAGATACAGACGCCCAGCGGCGGCAGGGCCCAGCTGGTCATGGCAAGTCCGGCCACCAAACCGCCCATGGCGGCCCGTCCGAGCGGTGCTGCGGTCGAATCGGCGCGCAGGGCCTTGGCGCCGATATGCGGCAAGCCGGCCACGAGCCCCAAGACCCAGGCCAGGCCCAGGGGCAGGATCACGAGAAAGAGTAGGACGAGCCCGGCGGCCTCGCCGCCGATGGCCCCGGCGCCGCGGGCCAGCAGGCCAGCACCGACCAGCGGCAGCAGGCCGGTGAGAAACAGCCGCTTCGAGCCCAGTCGGGCGATCGAGGCATCGGCCGCGCGGGCCACGCCCGGCAGCATGATGCGGATCAGGAGCGTGGCGGCGCCCAGGCCCACGCAGGCGATGGCCGCGAGGATGATGCCCAGCAGCACCTGCACCAGGCTGTCGGTCGTTGCGGCGGCGAGGAGCGGCGTCATTGGGGGTCTCCAGGGGCGGGGCGGTGCCAGCGGGTGGCGAGGGCGACGCCGGCTGCGCAGCAGGCGGTCCCCGCGAGCAGCCAGGGCCAGAGCGGTTCGTCGGGGTCTGGCTCACGCACCCCGACGCGGGGCAAGTGGCGACTGAGGTCGTGGGGCAAGGCGTCCACCAGCGGCCGAGCGGGCAGCGCATCGGCGAGCGCAGGCGGGGCGCCCACGAAGAGCGACCACGACAGCCCGACCCCCAGGACGGCCGCCGCCGCCCGGCCCAGGGCCGCGCCGAAGGACACGCGGCGCGGGGGCAGCACGGCGTCGAGGATCCGGCCCATGGCGGCCAGGGAGACCGGGTAGAGCGCCTCGGCGCGCAGGAGCTGCTCGAGTTCGGCGTCGTGCTCTGAGCCGGTCGGCTCAGCGCCGGGCACTTCCGGGGGGGTGGGCTGGGGTGCCATTCAGTCCTCCGTACCGGCGCTCGCGCCGCCGGTTTCCGCCAGGCCCTCCCGGAGGGCCGCTCGGCCGCGGTGGAGCCAGGTCTTCACCGTCGCCTCCGGGGCCTCCGCAATCGTGGCGACGTCCGCCACGGCCAAGCCGTGCACGTAGTACAGGACGATCGCAAGGCGCAGCTTCTCAGGCAGCGCCTCGATGGCGGCCCGCACCGCCAACTGGCGCGCCCGGGCATCGGCCGGCAGGGCGAGGGGGCGGTGAGGATTGGCGGGCTCGGGGAGGTCGTCGTCGTCGCCGCCGCGGGGGCGTAGCAGCGCGCCGCGGACCTTGCGGGCGGCGAGTCGGTTGCGACAGAGGTTCGAGGTGATGCGCAGCAGCCAGTGCAGGAACGGCCGCTCCAGATCGAACCGGGGCAGGGCGCGGAACGCGTTGAGGAACGCGTGCTGCGCGGCGTCTTCCGCCTCGTGGGGATCGCGCAGCATGCGGCGCGCGAGATCGTGGACGCGCCGGGCATGACGCGCCACGAGTCCCTCGAAGGCGCGCACGTCGCCCGCGAGTACCCGGCGGATGTCCCGTGCGTCCTCGGCGTCGCGCTCGTCCTGCATGCCTACTCCGCTGGGCGAGGGTAGCCCGCGCGCGAGGATGACGCGTGAGACGACTTGTTCGGGCACCATGGGGCACCCGGAGGACCGACCCATGGACAAGCCCCGCCCGCCTCGGACCGCCCTGGTCGTGCACTGCGGCGCGTGGGCGATTCCTTCGGAGGAGAAGGCCGCGCATCGCCAAGGAAGCCTGCGGGCAGCCGAAGTGGGTTGGCAGGTCCTCCTTGACGGCGGCAGTTCACTTGATGCGGTCCGCGTGGCGATCCGCTCGATGGAGGACGATCGCAATCTGAATGCGGGTTCGGGCAGTGTGCTCACCCGCGCGGGCCATGTGGAGTGCGATGCCGGGATCATGTTGGGCACCACGCTCGAGGCGGGCGGTGTCGCTGCCATTCGCAATCGCAAGAACCCGATCGACGCGGCCCACGCCGTGTTCGAGAGCAAGTACACGCTCATGCATGGCCAGGGAGCCCACGCCTTTCTCGACCAAGCGGGTGTGCCCTGCGTGGACCCGGAGTCGCTCATCGAGCCCCGGGAGCGCGCGCGGCTCGTCACAGCGCTCGAGCGCGATCCGGCCGATGGATTGGACTTCAAGGAAGCGGGCGTCAGCATGCCGCCCGACACGGTGGGGGCGGTGGCGATCGATCGCTTCGGCCGCGTGGCTTCTGGGGCCTCAACGGGTGGCATCTGCGGCAAACCCTCGGGGCGCATGGGCGACACGCCGGTGCCGGGCGCTGGCTACTACGCGGATGATCTCGCCGGCGGCGCGGCCTGCACGGGCTGGGGCGAGCCGCTCCTGCGCATGGGCCTCGCGCGGCGTGCCGTGGAGCTCGCGCGCGAGCACAACGCGATGGACGCCACGTGGCTGGCGATGCAGGAGTTTGAGCAGCGCTTCGGCGGGCGCGGCGGTGTCATCCTGCTGGCGCGCGACGGCTCGATCGGCTACAGCTTCAACACCCCGTCCATGTCCGTGGCCTACATGGACGGCGAGCTGCAAATGCCCTATGTCGGTGGGATCGCGGCAGATTAGGGAACGACGGCGTCCACTTCGATCTCGATCAACGCGCCCTCGTCGTAGAGCCGGGTCACGCCGACCAGTGTCATCGCCGGGAACCAGCGGCCGAAGCACGCGCGGTACGCTGCGCCGATCTCGCGGCCCAAGGCCTTGTACGCGTCCACGTGCGTAACGTAGATCCGCATGCGTGTCATGTGCTCAGGCCGCGCGCCACTGGCAGCGAGTACGCGGGCGATATTGGCGTACGCGCCCTTGACCTGCTCAAGCAGGTCGCCCGGATGAGCAACCTTGCCGTCTGTGTCCATGTCGATCTGGCCGGCGAGAAACACGTGGCGCCCGCCCTCCGTCACCACCGCGTTCGCGTAGCCGATCGCTTTGGCCATCTCGGGCGGGTTGACAGCCTTCCACGGACCTTGTGCGTCGGTCATGCCTCGCTCCCTTCCGGCGGCTCGTCGCGGCCGAGCAGCATGCGCGCGAGGATCACCCGTTGGATGTTGCTCGTGCCCTCGTAGATCGTTAGCGCCATCACGTCGCGCCAGTGGCGCTCCAGCGGCAGCTCGTCGGAGTAGCCCCGCGAGCCGTGCAGCTGGATGGCCTGCGTCGCGGCCGCGAGCGCGGCTTCCGTGGCGTGCAGCTTGGCTGCGGAGACCGCGTGGCCGTTGTCGAGCCCGCGATCCTTGAGTCGCGCGGCCTGGTGAACGAGCAGGCGCGAGGCGCGCAGCGCCACGTCCATCGAGGCCAGCGTCGCGCCGACCTGTTGGAAGTCGCCGATGCGCTGACCGAACTGGCGGCGCGTGCGGGCGAACTGGATGGAGGCCTCGAGGCACGCCCGGTGGACGCCAACGGCGCCCGCGGCGACGTTGAGGCGGCCGTCCTCGAGTCCGAGCATCGCCACGCCCATGCCGCCGAGAGCTGGGCCCACGCGCTGGGCCTTGGGCACGCGCAGACCGCGGAACACCAGACGCGCATGATCGGAGGCGCGATGACCGAGCTCGCGACCCGGCATGGGCTGGCGCTCGAGGCCGGGCGTGTCGGCCGCGACGAGGTAGCACTCGAGGCCGCGCGTCTTGCGCGTGGGATCCGTTTGGCCGAACACGAGCAGCACGTCGGCCACGCCGCCGTTCGTGATCCACACCTTCTCGCCGTCGATGACCACATCGTCGCCGTCGGGTCGGATGGTCGTGCGCATGGCGCCGAGATCGCTGCCGGCTTCGGGCTCCGTCAGGGCGCAGGCCCCGATGGCCTCGCCGCTGGTGAGTCGCGGGGCCCAGTGGTCCCGCAGCGCGGCCGGCGCATGCGCCACGAGCGGGGCGAGGACGAGCCCAGCCTGAACGGCGAGGAACCCGCGCGTGCTGCCATCGACGGCGCCGATCTCTTCTGCGATGGCGCAGGCCGCGAGTGCGGAGGCCGCGCCGCCGCCCGCGGAGGCGGGCAGGGCCGCGCCGATCAAGCCGGCCTGGCCGAGCTGTCGGACGACGTCGCGCGAGAAACGGCCCGCACGGTCGGCCTCGCGCGCGACCGGGGCCAGCACATTCTGCGCGAACGCCGCGGCCCGGGCGCGCCAAGCCGCCGCTTCGGGCGGCAGGTCGTACTCCTGGTCGTGGGGCTGCACCGACTACCGACCTTCGAACTTCGGCGCGCGGCCTTGGGCCCACGCGTCATAGAACTCGCGGTGGTCGCGGGCGCGAAGCAGGAGGGCCTGGGCGACCGCCTCGCTCTCGATGGCGGAGGAGAAGTCCATCGACATCTCGCCGTTGAGCAGGCGCTTGGTCATCGAGTGCGCGAGCGTCGGCCCGTCGGCGAGGCGGCGCGCGATCATCTGGGCCTCCTCGAGCACCTTGTCGGGCGCCACGACCTTCGTCACGAGGCCCGCTTGATGCGCCGTGCGCGCATCGATGCCGTCGCCGAGCAGCAGCCACTCCGACGCGCGCCCCAGGCCCACGACGCGCGGGAGCAGCCATGCAGCGCCCATGTCCGCGCCGGTCAGCCCGACCTTGCTGAACAGGAAGTGGATCTTGGCGGTGTCGGCCATGACGCGCAGGTCGCACGCCAGGGCGATCACCGCGCCGGCTCCGGCCGCCGTGCCGTTGAGCGCCGCGATCACCGGCCGATCCATGCGCCGGATGTTCTCGATCAGCTCACCCGTCATGCGGGTAAAGGCGATGACCTCCTTGGTGTCGCGCTCGAAGAGCGCCGCGATGATGTCTTGGACATCGCCGCCGCCGCAGAAGCCCTTGCCTGAGCCCGTGATGATGCAGGCCCGCACCTCGTCGGAGAACCGCATGCGATAGAACATGTCCGCGAGGCGGCGGTAGACCTCGAACGTCAGGGCGTTCAGCTTGTCGGGGCGGTCGAGGGTGATCGTCGCGACCCCGTCTTCGATCTCGTAGCCGAACGGCAGCTGGGCCATCGCGTCGCTCCTCCCGCCCGCCTGCCAGGCGGCGGGTGGCCATCGTACGCCGCCGCCACCCCGCGCGTCAGTCGATGCGCAGCGCCTCGCCGTGGCCGCTGCCTTGGGCAAGCTGCTGCAGGATCGTTGCGGCCACGTGCTCAGGGTCGATCAGGAGCCCCGAACCATTCATGGCCCCGAGCGCCTCGCGCGCAGCGGACTCGCTCATGCCTGTTTTGGCGACCATGTTCTCGATGGTCCGCGCGGTCATCGGGGTGTCGAGGAAGCCCGGGCACACGGCCGTCACGCACACGCCCGAGCCGTCGAGGTCCCGGGCGAGCGCGCGCGTGAGGCCGAGGAGCGCGTGCTTGCTTGCGCAGTAGGCCGCGGTGTAGGCGTAGCCCTCGAGCGCGGCCGTGCTGGCGACGTTGCACACGAACCCGTACCCCGCCTCTTGCATGTGAGGGAGGCACGCCGTCGTGGTGTGCCAAGGCCCGGTCGCGTTCACGGCCATGGTGCGTGCCCACACGTCGTCGTCCGGCGGCAGGAGCCGGCGGGAAATCGCAATGCCCGCCGCGTTCACCAGCACGAGGGGCGGGCCGATCTCCTGTGACGCGGCGCGCACAGCGGCATCGACGCCGGAGCGCTCAGTGACATCACAGACGTAGACAGCGGCGTCGCCCTGGAGTTCCTGCGCCACCGCGCGGCCCGCGCTCGCGTTGCGCACGAGGAGCACGACGCGGTAGCCCGCGGCGTCCAGCTGGCGGGCCACGGCACGGCCCAGCCCGCCC
>JAQBWE010000105.1 GCA_027625315.1 Planctomycetota bacterium | reverse complement strand
TAGGGCGCCTTCATCGACCCCGGAGCCGCGCTGCTCCACGCCGGGCCGGGCGGGGAGCCGCAGGGGCCGCGTCGTCCCATCCGCAGCGTGCACGCGCACCCCCGACTCAGCTCCCGACGGCACCGGTCCGCGAAAAATGCCCGGGCTGGCCTCGTAGAGCTCTCCCGCCGCACCCTCACCCTGCGCGTGGATGCGGCCGTCCCCGGCACGCTCGGGCCAGCGCACGACGAGCGCCTCGGCCTCGTAGTCAGCCACGAGGCCGCGATCCGCAGCGGCCGCCAAGCGCGCGACCCAAGGGGCGAACGCAGCGAGCCTGGTCGTACGCAGGTCCCGGTCGCGCTGGAGGGCCGGTCCCCAAGCAACGCCGATCACCTGACCAGCACCCACCGTACGCACCGCCGCGAACGGCACGTCGTACGGATCCGGCCCGCCCCGATGGGCCGTCGCCAAGACGCGCACGCCGGCACCGGTCAGTACCTCGAGCGCGTGGAGCGCCGCGGGCTCGAATGCGGCGAGCCCGTCAGCGTCTGGCGCGTAGCGCACCTCCGTGGGCGCCGGCAGCACCTCCAGGCGATGACGACGCGCGCCGAGGGCGTGCACGAGGCGGTCGGGCAGACGAGCCAGATCGGAGATCAGTACGACGTCCTCAGGTGAGGTGGCGACGTAGCGCGCGAGACGGCGGGCCGCCTCCGCGTCGTCCACGACGAACGCGCCGAATCGAATGTCGTGCTCCATGAGCCATGCGCCGACTTCGCCGAGCGTCTCCGCCTCTGGCGGATGCTCAGGATCACCATCCGTGAGCAGCAGCACGCGGCGCTCACGCGCCTCGATGCCTTGCACGCGCCGGCCCGCCGCGAGGATCGCCGCGGGCAGGTCCGTGTCGCCCGCCGCCTCGAGCGCGTCGATTGCGGCCAGCAAGACCGTGCGCGCGTCGTCCTCGAGTCCGACCACACCCGGCTCAAGCAGCGCCTCCGCCGGCCGACCCGCGAACGGCAACACGCCGAGTCGCTCGCCGGGCGCTAGGCCCTGCACCACGCGGCGGGCTGACTCCTTGAGATGGGCCAGGCGCGTGCCGTCCGTGCTGCCGCTGCGGTCCAGCGCCAGAACGAGCGCGAGTCCCGTGCCTTCCTGGCGTGGCACGCGCAGCGGCGCGAGGCGCGTTTCCAGCGGCGTGCCTGCCCAGCCGCCGCCCGCGTACGCATCGGGTCCGCCGAAGAGCAGGAGGCGTCCGCCTCCCGCGACGAACGTCTCCAGTGCACGCACCGTCTCGGTGCCCAACTCGCCCCACGGCACGTTGCCGAGCACCACGACGTCGGCGCCGGCCAATGCCGCCGGATCGGGCTCGCGCGCGATCTCGATGGCGGGGCCGCCCGCGCTCGTGAGGACCCCCGCCTCGGGGATGCCCCAGGCAAGCAACACGCGTGACTCGGGCCGCAGTCCGACGGCGAGAACGTCGTCATCCGAGTCGTCGTCGGGCGTTCCCGGGGTCGCGGCGAGGACGATCCGGTAGGTCCCGCCCTCGGCCGGGGGCTCCGAGTCGCGCAATTCCACGACCTGCGTAGTGCCCGGCTGGAGGGTCAAGAGCCGGCGATCGGCCACCCGTGAACCTAACACAAGGCGAACCTCTGCGGATCCACTGGTGGAGCCTCCCACGACCGCCCGGACGACGGGCGCAGGCCAGCCCGCGATCAGCCGCGCCTCCTCCAGCCCGACCTCGGCGGGCATGGTCTCCGGAGGCACGGTGAACACGCGTCCGCCACCGGTCCGGATCCGCCCCGCGGCCTCCACGGCCGCGTCGTCGATGCCGCGGCCGTCGGTCACGAGAATCAGGTCAAAGCCCTGATACTTGGCCTCTGCGTGCCGAAGGGCGGCCTCTACGCGGCTCAGCCCGCGAGGGAGCCGAGGGGCCTCAGCGCCCCCCACGATCTCGCTCACGCCGTCCGCAAACACGACCCAGTGGGAGGCCGCGCGGAGGCCCTCCGGCAGACGCTCCGGCACGGGTCCGACGCTGCGCGAGACGTCCACGAGCGCGATGGGAAGTCGCTCCCCCGGACCCCCGACGGGCCGGAAATCGGCCAGCGCGGCGGCTGCCAGCGCCACGATTCCGAGGCGCACGGCGTAGCGGCGCAGTGCGTCAAGGCCCAAGGTGAGGTACTTTCGGGTTTGCGGCGCACCACCGTATGGCTAGGATTCCGCGGCAGGTGCAGGTAAGCCGCCTCGGGAGGACACATATGAACAAAGCCGAAGTAATCGACGCCATGGCCCGCCACCTCGGCGCGAGCAAGGCCGAGGCCGAGCGCGCGTTGAACGCGTTCGTCGACTCCGTGACCCAGGGCCTGGTCAGCGACGGCGACGTCGCGATCCTCGGATTCGGCACGTTCCGCCGCTCCGAGCGCAAGGCGCGCATGGGCACGAACCCCCAGACGAAGGAGCGGATCCAGATCCCCGCCTCCGTCGGCGTGACATTCCGCGCTGGCAAGAAGCTCAAGGAAACCCTCACGTAAGGTCTCCCCCGGCGATGGCGTCCCCCGTGGGCGAGGCTCCGATGTCCGCATCGGCGCCCACGGCCGCCAACGTCCCGCCGCAGAGGACCGCGCCCCCGGCGTAGGCCACGAGTGACTGCCCGGGTGTGAGCGCGAAGACCGGCTCCGGGTACTCCACCCGGACGCGGCCGCCAGCGAGCACCTGCAATTGTGCTGCGTGCAGCGGTGCCGCATGACGATGCCGCACGAGCGCGTCGAGCCGGGTTCCGGCCGCAGGCTGCGGTACGTCGATCCAGTTCATGTGGTCCGCGACGGCCGTGCTCTCAAGGAGTCCACGGCGCGCGGCGATCTCGACCCGACCGGTCGCCGGATCGACGTGCCGCACGTAGCGCGGCTCCCCCACGGCCGGGAGGCCCTTGCGCTGCCCGATCGTGTAGCCGAGTGCGCCATCGTGCGTGCCCACGGAGGTGCCGTCCTCCGCCACGAACGCGCCGGCAACCACGTGCTCGGGCGCACGCTCGCGCAGGAACGCCTTGTGACCCGTGGCAGGAATGAAGCAGAGTTCCTGGCTGTCGGGCTTGTCGGCCACGCCAAAGCCGAGCGCACGCGCCTCCAACCGAACGTCGTCCTTCACGACATCGCCCAGCGGGAAGCGCGCACTCGCCAGCTGCGCCTGACTCAGCTGGTGGAGCATGTAGGTCTGGTCCTTGCGCTCATCGGCGGCGAGGAGCAGACGCCAACGCCCACCTGACCCCTGCGCGGTGCGCGCGTAGTGACCGGTCGCGATCGTCTCGGCGCCGAGTCCCGCGGCGATCTCGCGCAGACGACCGAACTTCACGTCGCTGTTGCAGGCCACACACGGAATCGGCGTGTGGCCGCGAGCGTACGAGGCCACGAAGTCGTCGATGATGCGGCCGAAGCTCTCCGCCACGTCCACGACGTAGAACGGGATGCCCAGCGTGGCGGCCACCGCGCGGGCGTCACGGGCGTCGTCCGCCCCGCAGCAGGAACGGGCCCCCCCCGCCGACTCGCCGTCATGGGTGACGCCGGTCCTCAGGTGAACCGCGAGGACATCCTCGCCGGCCGCCACGAGGCGGGCCGCCGCAACGGCGCTGTCCACGCCTCCGGAGAGGGCCACAAGGGTGCGCATGGGCCCATGGAAGCCCGAACCGGGGCCCGCGGGGCAGGAATTCGGCCGGGGGAAGCCGCGGGAGGCCTACCATACGCGGCTGATGTCGGTCCTCACCACCATCCTCGCTGCCGACGAGCCGTCCCAGGGCGGCGGTCTCGACATGTTCATCATGATCGGGATGATCTTCATGATCTTCTGGTTCCTCGTGATCCGACCGGGGTCCAGGGAACGCAAGGCCCGCGAGGCCTCAGTGAAGGCGCTGAAGAAGCACGACAAGGTCGTCACCAACGCGGGCATCCACGGCACGGTCGTGGGCCTCGAGGACGACGCCGTCATGCTGCGCGTGGACGACAAGAACAACATCCGCATGAAGTTCAGCCGCGCCGCCATTTGGCAGGTCCTCGGCGACGAGACCGCCAAGGTAGAAGTGCCCGCCACGCCCGAGGGCTCCACGACATGAGTCGCCCGCCCGCTCGCGCCGCTCGACTGGACCGCGTCGCGCGCTGCGGCGCGGTCCTCGTCATCGCGCTCGTCGCGGTGCTGCCCCTCGCGCTGGCGTTCGTACCGGCCGATGCGCTCGCCAACGGCGATGTCGTCGGCGCAGGCACGGGTGATGAGTTGGCCGCGGCCCTCTCCAGTCTCGATCGCGGCCTGCACGGCCGGCGTCTTGTGCCCGTCACCGCGGAGCAGCCGGCCTGCTTGGCCGCCGCACCATTCGCGGCGCTCGCGCCGCTGCCCCGCTCGCTCGATACCGTCGGTGGCCCACCAGGCGACGTGCCCGCACGCCCCGGCAATGCGCTGCCCGGCCCGAGCGATCTCGGCCACCCGCTGCGCCGCTAGGCAGCAGCCCCGTTCGCTCCCGGCGACGTGCGTGCGCGCTGCACGCCGCCGACTCCTCGACGCGCGCACCCCCTTGCGGTCCCCACGACCGCGCCTTCCTTAGGAGGAAACCGTGGAACAGAAGTCACCCGTGGCGCCCCGTGCGCTCCTCATTCTCGTCATCACCGCCTTGCTTGTTTGGGCCTACCAGGCCTCCGGCATCCGCCTCGGTCAGGACCTGAAGGGCGGCACCACGCTGCGCTTCACCCTCGACATCGACGGCGCAAAGGCCGCCGGGCTGATCGATTCACAGCTCGCCAACAGCGAGGTGGTCGACCAGACCCTGCGGATCATCGGCGAGCGCATCGACAAGTACGGTCTCGCTGAGATCCAGCTCGCCCAGTACGGCGACAACCAGTTCATTGTCTCGCTGCCGGCTGACTCGGGTACGCGCCCGGAGGCGGTCGTCAAGGTCATCAGCCAGCTCGGCGACCTGAAGTTCCGGATCGAGGTGCTGCCCGACAGCAAGCTCAAGAGCTATAGCGAGGGCGGCGGCGGCCATCCGAAGGCCGCGCGTCTGGGCCTTTGGAAGGGCACGGATGAGGCGTTCTACGACTTCAAGGAGAAAGAAGTGGGTCTTTGGCGCCGCGCACGCGATCGCGGCGAGGACTACAAGCCCAGTCTGCCGCAGTACCTGCTCGTCAAGCGCGCCAAGATCCACAACAGCGATGGTGGCTACGAGCGGCCCGATGGCTCGAGCCTGGAACACTTCGCGATCGTGGAATCCACGAGCGGCGAGGTCGACTTCGACGGCGGCATCCTCACGAACCCCATCGTGGGCGAGGACCCGAACACGCGCCGTCCGGTCGTGCTCTATGAGGTCAAGAACGACTTCCAGAACGACTTCGGTCGCTGGACCGCCGCCAACATCGGCCTGCCGATGGCGATCATCCTGAACAACGAGTACCACAGCGCGCCGATCATCAACGATCAGCTGACGAAGAACGTGCAGATCTCGCTTGGGCAGGGCAGCCGCAGCGCCGCGCTCGAAGAGGCCAATGCGCTCGCGACCGTGCTGCAAACCGGCTCGCTCAAGATTCAGCCCGTGCTCGAGGCCAAGGACGTGATGGGTCCGAGCCTGGCAGGCCAGAGCCGTGAGCGCGGCATTCAGGCGGTCATTGCCGCCTTCCTGCTCGTGCTCGTGTTCATGGTCTTCTACTACCGCACGTCGGGCATGGTGGCCAACGTGGCCCTCTTGCTGAACATCGTGTTGCTGGTCGGCTTCATGGCCTTCTTCCAGGCTGTCCTCACGTTGCCCGGCATCGCCGGCATCGTGCTGACCGTCGGTATGGCCGTCGACGCCAACATCCTGATCAGCGAGCGCATTCGCGAAGAACGCAACGTGGGCCGATCGATGGCCCGCGCGGTGGCGGAAGGCTACGGGCGCGCGCTCAGCGCGATCGTCGACGCCAACGTCACGTCGCTCATCACGGCCGTGTTCCTCTACAACTTCGGCTCGGGTCCGGTGCGCGGCTTCGCCGTAACGCTGGCGATCGGTCTCGTCGTTTCGATGTTCACGGCGATCTTCGTGACGCGCACAATCGTCGACTGGATGCTGCACGCGGGCATGATGAAGGAGTTCAAGGCGTTCGGAAGCGGCATCGCTCCGAACATCCGCTGGCTCTCCATGCGCCGCATCTTCGGTCCGATCTCGGTCGTTGGCATGGTGCTCGGTCTCGGCATCTTCGCCATGACGGATAAGTACACGCTCTACGACATCGACTTCACCGGCGGCTATCGGATTCAGGCGGAGTTCCTGACTCGGACCTCACCCGATGAAGTGGGTCAGCTTCTTGCCACAACCAAGCACGACGTCGAGGTCGAGGTCAGCCGCTTCGACGAGGTGACGGGCGACCGGGTGAAGGAGAAGAAGGTGGTCTCCGTGGGTCCGTACCCCGACGCACAGGTTCTCTCCACCGGTGAGACGGGCCGTGGCGTCGAGATCAGCGTGCAGCGGCTCTTCTTCGGCTCCAGCAAGGAGGAGGAGGAGCAGGCGCTCGCGTTCCGCTCCTACATGCGGCGCGTGCTTGGCGATCGCCTGATGCCTGACTGGCAGATCCAACCGATCAGCCGCTACAACCACGTCGCGCCCGAGGGAGTCGACGCGGCCCAGGATCCGTTGGCGGAGTACGCCGGCGGCATTCACGGTGTAATCGCCTTGAGTGACCCCGCGGGGCTGCTCTCAGCGGATCTCCTGAAGAAGGTCCTGCGCGACGACCTCCCGTTCTGGGTCGAAGAAGACGGCGCGGACCGCGCGTTTAGCCCGTCGGCCAAGGGCCTGACACGGCGCGTCGAGGTACGGCCTTTCTCTACCGCATCCGAGGGCGTGGCGGCGTTCGAGATCTGGATGAAGAGCAGTACGGCCGGCGGCGTGGCCCGCGAGCAGGATGCCGACGTGATGGCCGACCGCATCGCTGAGTACCTGGGTGGGCGCGGCTTGAAGGAGCGCGTGGCCCAGGACCTGCCCGAGGACCAGAAGGGACGGACAGACAGCTTGGCCCTCAGCCAGCCGTTCTCCTCGGAAGCGGAAATCGGCTCGACGGTCGCGGAGCGCTTGCGGGACGACGCCATGATCGCGCTGTTCTTGTCACTCGTGTTCATCATCCTGTACATCGCGTTCCGATTCCGGTCGCGCGCGATGGGCTTCGCCGCGGTGCTGTGCGTGTTCCACGACGTGGCAATCACGCTGGGCCTGGTGGCGATCGCCAACCGACTCGGCCTGGTGGACGCAAAGATCAACCTGTCGATGGTGGCCGCGCTACTGACGCTCGTTGGCTTCTCGGTCAACGACACGGTGGTCATCTTCGACCGTATCCGCGAGAACCGTGGCAAGCGGCCCACGATCGACGAGGACCTGCTGGACCTCTCGATCAACCAAACACTCGCCCGAACGATCCGCACGACGGCCACGTTCCTGCTGGTCTGCGTGGCGCTGTTTGCCTTCAATTACGGGCAGCGCAACGTGCTGGAGGGCTTCTCGTTCCTGTTGATCCTGGGCTCGATCATCGGCACCTACTCCACGGTGGCCATCAGCACGCCGCTGCTGCTGTTCCTGCCGTGGGTGTGGAAGCGACTCAGTGCCTTTACCCCGAAGGGGTCGCTCGTCACAGGCTGCATGGGCAACGTCGGGCTGATGCTGGCGCTACCCATCGCTGCGCTGGCGTGGCTCGCGTGGGGCATCGTGTTCGCGGTGGGCGCGTTCGTCGCGGGCCTGGTGCTGTTCGTGCCCTGGTGCCTGGGCGGTGGCGCGACCAAGGCGGCGGTCACAGCCTAGTCGGCCCCTAGGCGTCTCGCGCGCGGGCCCTACGGCCTGCGTGCGGGGCGCCCCGTGCGGCCGCCTACTCCGGCGTGCCGTCGAGAACCTGGCCCCCGGCCTGCCGGATCAGGTCTAGGTAGCGCGGCGCGACCCGCACTTTGACGTGCACGACGCCGTCGGGATAGCTGACATCCTCGACCTGCCCCCACTCGCGCAACTGTGCGAGCAGGCGGCCGTTGCCGGGATCGGTCTCGATGACCACGTCCACGTGGCGCCTGGTGACGTACTCGTGCACCCTTGCGCGCAGCTCATCAAGGCCGACGCCCGTGCGCGCGCTGGCCACGACCGGGTTGGCGATCCGCTCCTCAAGGAGGCGCAGGCCGAGCATGTCCTTCACGCGATCCACCTGGTTCAGCACGACGATGCGCGGGACCCCGCCGGCGCCGATGTCGTACAGCGTGCGCTCGACGACCGCCACGTGATCGAGCGCGTCCGGGTCGGCGGCGTCCACGACGTGCACGAGCAGATCCGCGTAGCGCGCCTCTTCCAGCGTGGCGAGGAAGCTGCTCACGAGATGGTGCGGCAGGTCGCGAATGAACCCGACGGTGTCGGAGAGGAAGATCTTGCGACCTGACGTGAGCTCCCACGCCCGGGTGGTCGTATCCAGGGTCGCGAACAAGCGATCCTCAACCAAGACGTCCGCCCCCGTCAGAGCGCGTAGGAGGGTGCTCTTGCCCGCGTTCGTGTAGCCCACGAGCGCGGCGCTGAAGTACTTGCCCCGCGCCTGGGTCTGGCGCACGCGATGGGCCTGCATGTTCTCAAGGTCGTGCTTCAAGTCGCGGATGCGCTTGCGCACGAGCCGGCGATCGGTCTCGATCTGCTTCTCACCCGGTCCGCGCACGCCGATGCCGGCCTTGCCGGTTCCGCCCTCGCGGCTGAGGTGCGTCCAAAGCCGCTTGAGGCGCGGCAGGGTGTACTCCATCTGCGCGACCTCGACCTGCGCTCGGGCCATGGCACTGCTCGCCCGCCGCACGAAAATGTCGAGAATCAGCTCGGTCCGGTCCACCACCCGCCCACCGCCGATATCGGCCTCGAGGTTGCGGGCCTGCGAGGGCGAGAGATCGTGATCGACGATCAACAAGTCGGCGTCGTGCTCGCGCATGAGATCGCCGAGTTCGGCGGCCTTGCCGCGCCCAAAGAACGTTCGCGGGTCGGGCTTGGCCCGCCGTTGCACGAGCCGTGCGACCGTATCGGCGCCCGCGGTGTCGGCGAGTTGCGACAGTTCGTCCAGCGGCGCCCGGTAGGACGGCGGTTGGTCAGGCAACTCGAGGCCGGCCAACACCGCTCGTTCCCGCTCGCCGCGCTTGCGGCGGATCTTCGGCTGCGTATCGAGCTTCACTCACCGCCTCCGACGGCCTGCGGGCGTACGGCGCTGCGTGCCACGGGCACGCGCTCCGGCTCGCTGCCGCGGCGATGGACGACGCGCGCACGCCAGCCGACGTCGTCGCGGTTCGGAGCGTCGCGGCGGCTATGGGTCCCGCGGCTCTCCGCGCGCATGAGCGCGCCCGTAGTGGCGAGCCTGGCGACGCAGAGCATGTTGATCAGGGTGAGGCGGCTCCAGGCGTCGTCCCCCACGCGATGGGCGAACGCCTCCCAGGCCGTGACGGCGCCGAGGGCGCCCGCCAAGTGGCCGGCGCTGCGCTGGATGCCGACCTCGCGCCACATGACGGCCTTGAGCGAGGCACGTAGGTCGTCGACGTCCATGAAGCCCTCGCCCGCGCCCGTGCCGGCGCTCTTGATGCCCACGGGGGCTGCCGTCCACTCGCTGGCGAAAGCCGCGGCGCGGGTTCCGGCGCGGGCACCCATCACGAGTCCTTCGAGCAGCGAGTTGCTGGCGAGGCGATTGGCGCCGTGGAGGCCGCTGCACGAGACCTCCCCCGCCGCGAACAGGCCGGGGATGTCCGTGGTGCCGTGGTGGTCGGTGCGGACGCCGCCGATGGTGTAGTGCGCGGCGGGTCGGATGGGAATGCGATCGCGGGCGATGTCCAGCCCGTGCTGCCGGCAGGAGCCAACGACGCCCGGGAAGCGGCGTGCGATCCGCGCGGCGTCCAAGTGTGTGAGATCGAGGAACACGCCCGTGACGTCGGGCCGTTCGAGATGGCGCATGATGACGCGCGAGATGAAATCGCGCGGCGCGAGTTCGGCCCGCTCGTGCTGGCCCACGAGGAACCGCTCCCCGCGGTCGTCCACGAGGTGCGCTCCTTCGCCACGAACGGCTTCGGTGATGAGCAAGCGCGGAACACCGGCGAGGTAGAGCGTCGTGGGGTGGAACTGGACGAACTCGAGATCCTGCACGCTTGCGCCAGCGCGCCAAGCGGCCGCAACGCCGTCGCCGGTGGCGCCGGCCCCGTTGCTCGTCTCGCGGTAGAGCTGCGCGTAACCGCCGGTGGCGAGCACGACGCTGCTCGCCCAGATGGCGCGCAGGTGGCCGCGGCTGGAGACGAGCACGCCGCGGCAGCGGCCCTCTTCATCGGTCAGCAGATCGACGACGAAGGCCTCGGCCCATTGCACGACGCGCGTGTGGCGTACGACGGCCTCGGAGAGGGTGCGGACGATCTCCGCACCGGTGGCGTCGCCGCCGGCGTGCAGGATGCGCGCGCGGCTGTGGCCGCCCTCGAGTCCGCGGGCCAAGCCGTCCTCGTCGCGGTCAAAGCGCGCACCGAGCTCGATCAAGCGGGTGATGCGTCCTTCGGCGGCGTCGGCGATCTCTTGGACGAGGGCCTCGTCACAGAGGCCTTGGCCGACGTCGAT
>JAQBWE010000104.1 GCA_027625315.1 Planctomycetota bacterium | reverse complement strand
CACCCTCGCCCCACGAACCCGATCGCCTTCGTGCGAGCCCTCATCCTGCTTCCGGACGGGGTTGAGCCAGCCGAGTCGGCTTCTCCACTTCGGAAAGAGGTGAGCGCTTACGCGCTGGCGTAACCGCTCACCCCTCCGCGACGGGCTAGGCACGGGACGCGCCGCGATCCTGCGTAGGCACGCCGGATCCGGGATCGTTCGGAGGCGATCGGCCCGCCAGGGCGAAGGCAGCGTGCCGCCATCGGCGACGACTCGTGGTCTTCCCACTCGAGGAGCCGATGGCGGTGCGAGGCCAAGCCTCTGGCGGGCCGTACGTGATAGGCGGGACAGGTGAGCGCCTACCATCCGGGCTAGGCGCCGTCGCGCCCGCGCTCTATGCGGCCTGCGACGACCAGCACGCTGAGCAGCAACACGAGCAAGGCGCCCAGCGCGATCAGCATGAGGCGCGGGTTGGCCGGCTCCACCACGTCGGGCGTGGTCACAACCGGCGCGGACGGTCCCTCGCGCGGCGGCATCCGCAGCACCGTCCCGGGCACGAGTTGGCGGGGCTTCACCTCAGGATTGAGCGCCAGGACCTCGCCATAGCGCTTGAAGGTGCCCAGCTGTTGCTCGGCGATCCGGGAGATCACATCGCCCGGCTCCACGCGGTAGTACCAGACTTCCGCGGGCGCAGCGCGGCGCGCGAGTGCCGTCGGGTGGGCCGACTCCATGCCGATGCCCGGCAGGAAGAACAGCGCCGGCACCGCCACCAGGACCAAGCCAAGCAGCAAGCGGGTGCTCCGACGCATTGCCCAGGACTCCCCGCGTCCGCCCATGGACGCGTCTCCCCCATGGGTCGGGTGCCGCGGGCCTCGCGTTGAGCCCCGCGCCCGCGCGCCGCGCTTTGGATAGGCTTGGGGCGGAGGTCTCCATGTCCACCTACATCCTCGCGCTCGCCATCGTGGCCTTGACTCTGATGCCGGCGGGCGCCTGGGCGGGCGATCGCATCAGCGGCCGCGCGCACGCAACGCGCTCCGAGGTGCTTGCGCGCCACGCGCTGGCCGCCACCAGCCAGCCACTCGCGACCCAGGTGGCGCTGGAGATCCTGCGCGCCGGAGGCTCGGCGGTGGACGCCGCCATCGCCGCGAACGCGACCCTCGGACTCATGGAACCCACGGGCTGCGGCGTCGGCGGTGACCTCTTTGCGATGGTGTGGGATCCCGCTTCGAACCGACTGCATGGCCTCAACGGCAGCGGGCGCAGTCCGAAGGCCCTCACCCGCGAACATCTGCTCGGGCTCGGGCTCACGCAGATCCCGGCCGTCGGCCCGCTGCCTGTCTCAGTCCCCGGTTGCGTCGACGGCTGGTTCGCCCTGCACGCGAAGTTCGGCAAGCTGCCGATGGCTCAGGTGTTGGCCCCGGCGATCCGTTACGCGCGCGAGGGTTTTCCGGTCTCGGAGCTGATCGCTTGGTACTGGGCCCGCGGCGGTCCGTACCTGGCCGATCAGCCTGGCTTCGCTACCACCTTCCTGCCCGGCGGTCGGGCTCCGGCCAAGGGCGATCTCTTTCGCAACGAAGGCCTGGCCCGAACCTACGAAGCGCTCGCCACGGGCGGCCGCGCCGCGTTCTACGAGGGCGCGCTGGCCGAGACGATCGACACGTTCTGCCGCTCCGTCGGCTGCTTCCTACGCAAGGAGGATCTCGCGGCCCATCGCTCGACCTGGGTCGAGCCCGTGTCGGTGAACTACCGCGGCTACGACGTCTGGGAACTGCCCCCCAACGGACAAGGCATCGCCGCGCTGCAGATGCTCGGCATCCTCGAGGGCTTCAAGCTGGCCGGCTTCGAGCACAACAGCGCGCCGTACCTGCACCACCTCATCGAGGCTAAGAAGCTCGCCTACGAGGACCGCGCGCGCTTCTACGCCGACCCCGAGTTCATGGACGTCGCGGTGGCTGACTTGCTGTCGGACAGCTACGCCACGAGACGCCGGGCGCTGCTGGATCCGGCCCGCGCCGCAAGGACGGTCGATCACGGCGACCCGAAGCTCCGGCAGGGCGACACGATCTACCTCACCGTCGCCGACGAGAGCCGGATGATGGTGTCGCTGATCCAGAGCAACTACCGCGGCTTCGGCTCCGGCCTGTGTCCGCCGGGCCTGGGCTTCTGTCTTCAGGACCGGGGTGAGATGTTCCACCTCGGCGCGGATCACCCCAACGGCTACGCCCCCGGCAAGCGCCCGTTTCACACGATCATTCCCGGGTTCGTCACGAAGGACGGCAAGCCCTGGCTCTCGTTCGGGGTGATGGGTGGCGACATGCAGCCGCAGGGGCACGTGCAGGTGCTCCTCAACCTGATCGACTTCGGCATGAACGTGCAAGAAGCCGGCGACGCCGCGCGCTTCCATCACACCGGCTCCTCCGAGCCAACGGGCGAGCGCATGACCACGGGCGGCGAGCTGCATCTGGAGTCCGCCATCGGCGCCGAGGTGCGGGCGGAGCTCACGCGGCGCGGGCACGTGCTGCGGGACGCCGTCGGGGGCTACGGTGGCTACCAGGCGATTCACTACGACGCCGCGCGCGACCTGTATGTGGGCGCGTCGGAGTCGCGCAAGGACGGCCAAGCCGCCGGCTACTGAGCTACACCGGCAGACGGTCGCGGGCGTACGTATCCGGCTGGGCCGCGCTGACGAAGCGCACGTAGTGGATGCGCCCCGCGTGGGCGTCCACAAGCAGGATGCCGTCGGTGCCGAACACGCAGCTGTACTCGAGCAGCTGTCGGCGCGTCGCCCGGTTCTGGATCGAGCTCGCGTCCGCCCCACCCTTGAACTCGGCGACGTACGTGCGCCCCTTGCGGCGCACGAGGGCATCGGCACGCACGATGTACTCCTCGAGCCGACTGTCCACTTGCACCATGCCGGGTGCCGTGACCTCCAACTCAAGCACCTCGAAGCCGTACTCGCGCAGCAGCTCAAGCGCGCGCGCATGGCCGCGCTTGCCGAGCGAGCGACTGGTGGCCGCGCCGCGACCCGCTCGTCGACGCGCCGCCACCGCCCCGGCGAGGAGCCCCACCACGAGGCAGAGCAACAGACAGAGCACGAACAGAAGCATGGGCCGCTGCTGGACGAGGTGGTCGAGCCAATCAAGCACGTGCGGCAGAACTCCCGTGGCGCCCCCTGCATTGCCATGGATCGGCCGCAGGCCGCCGCGGTTGAGTCGCACGTGAACGCGGTCCGGTAGGATTTCGCGACGTTCTCTCGCACGGGGCCGCGCCTTGATCCGCATGCGCAACATGATTCGCCGGGCCGGCATCCAGCTGCTCGTCTTGATCGTGCGGTCTCTGCCCCCCCGCAGCATCCCCGTCGTCGCCTGGATCGGCGGCACGGCTTGGTACGCGGCCGATGGCAGGCGACGCAAGCGCATCGCCGAGAACCTGCGCGTTGCGTTCGGGACGCCGAGCCCGCCCTCGGCCCACGGCTCTCTCGCACGGGCGGTCTTTCGCAACATGGCGCGAGTGCCCGTCGAGGTGCTTTGGTTCGAGCGCCTGCTCGCGTCACCGCGCCAGCTCGCGCGCCGCCTCCGGTTCTTCGGCGCCTGGCCGCCCGCCGAGCCCGCGGGCGTGGCCTGGGGCGGGCACTTCGGCAACTGGGAGGTGCTCCTGCGCGCGGCGGCGTGGCGCTTCGGGCGAGTGCGCGGCGTCGCGCGGCGGATCGAAGACCCGACGATCCAGGAACTCATCACGCGCGCCCGCGGTGGCGATGCCGAGGTGATCGACAAGCACGGCGCCTACCGCGATCTTGTCCGCGCCGCGCGGGCCGGCACTTGGGTCGGCATTGTGGGCGACCAGAACGCGGGCCTGAGCGGTCGCTTCGTGCCCTTCTTTGGTCTGCCCGCCAGCACCCACGAATCGCCGGCGCGCCTGGCCCTGCGGGAGGGATTGCCGCTCGTGGCGCTCGCGGCCGTGCGCAGGCCCGGACCTGACCTCGCCTTCGACGTCCATGCGGCGATCATCAGTCCAGGCGGCGCCCCCACTCGCGCGGCCGAGGGCGTCGAGGCCCTCCTGGTCGCCATGAACGACCGCCTCGAGGGCTGGGTCCGCGCGCACCCGGAGCAATACAACTTCCTCCACCGGCGCTGGAAGGACCGCCCGCCGGAGGAGGCCCCGGGGGCGTCCCCGCCGCGCTACGACCACCATCGGCCGCGCGCACCCGCCCCTCCCCGAACGTGAAGGGCGGCGGCCCGGCGGTACCCTACGCAGCCGGCCTCTCCGGCTGGAATCCGCGCGCGGATTCGGCCGACGGCTCAGTTCCCTCGCGCACGAAGTCACGCCCCGGCGTGGCGGCTTCCCACACCCCAGCACGCCAACGGCCCGCGTCGCCCCCGGCTCATCCGAGCCGCCGCGACACGCCCAGAGCGGATAGCAGGAACGCATGACGACGACCCGGACCACCGCGACCACTGGCCTCGACCATCCCGACGTCTTCATTCGGCGCCACCTCGGCCCGCGCGAGGCCGACATCGAAGCGATGCTGAAGACCCTCGGCTACGAGTCGCTGGACGCTCTCACCAACGCCGTCGTGCCCGACGACATCCACTTGGGGCGCGAGCTCGGTGTCGGCGCGGCGATCTCGGAGTCCGAGCTACTCGAGCGCATGCGCGGCTTCGCAGGCGAGAACCAGGTCTGGCGCTCGTATCTCGGCATGGGCTACCACGCCTGCATCACGCCGCCGGTGATCCAGCGCAACATCCTTGAGAACCCCGGCTGGTACACGCAGTACACGCCCTACCAAGCTGAGATCGCCCAGGGCCGCCTCGAGGCGCTGCTCAACTACCAGACGATGGTGGCGGATCTCACGGGCATGGAGATCGCCAACGCCTCGATGCTCGACGAGGCCACGGCTGTCGCTGAGGCGATGCACATGTGCATCGCAATCAACCGTACGGTGACCGACGCGCGCTTCTTCGTCTCCGCCACGCTGCACCCCCAGAGCCGCGCCGTCCTCGAGACGCGCGCTGAGGCCCTCAGCATCGAGCTGATCTTCGGGGACCACCGCTCGTTCGTGTTCGACAAGCCCGTGTGCGGCGTGATCGTGCAGTACCCCGACACGAACGGCACGGTGCACGACTACCGCGCGTTCGCGGAGCAGGCCAAGGCCGCGGGTGCCCTAGTCGTCGTGGCCGCCGACCTGCTTGCGCTCACGCTGTTGGCGCCCCCCGGATCCTTCGGCGCGGACATCGCTGTCGGTTGCACCCAGCGCTTCGGCGTCCCGATGGGCTACGGCGGCCCCCACGCGGCCTACCTCGCGACTCGTGAGGAGCACCAGCGCCGCATGCCGGGTCGTATCGTGGGCCTCACGCGCACGGCGAACGGCAAGACCGCCCTGCGACTCGCCCTACAGACTCGCGAGCAGCACATCCGGCGCGAGAAGGCCACGAGCAACATCTGCACGGCGCAGGTGCTGCTCGCCATCATGGCGGGCGCGTACGCGTGCTACCACGGCCCGGCCGGCCTCACGGCGATCGCGCGCCGCGTCCACAAACTCACGTCGATCCTGCGCGCGGGCGTCGAGCGTCTGGGCTACGCCACGGGCAAGGATCCGGTGTTCGACACGCTGCGCATCGATGCGGGTCCGCAGAAGGGCCCCCACATCCTGGCCGCAGCAATCAGCCGGCGCATCAACCTGCGCGTGTTCGACGAAGAGGCCGGTGTGTTTGGCGTCGCACTCGACGAGTGCACGACGGCTGCCGACGTCGACGACCTGCTGCAGGTGTTCGCCGCCGGTGAGTTCTGCGATCTGAACTGCGCCTCGATGGCCGGCGACGTCAAGGCCACGTACGCGGCCCCGTTCGCGCGTCAGAGCGAGTTCATGACGCATCCGGTGTTCCATAGCCACCGGAGCGAGACGGAGATGCTGCGCTACCTGGCGCGCTTGCAGCGCAAGGACCTCTCCCTCACGACAAGCATGATTCCGCTCGGCTCCTGCACGATGAAGCTCAACGCGACGGCTGAGATGATGCCCGTCACACTGCCGGGCTTCGGCCGCATTCACCCCTTCGCGCCGCTCCAGCAGACCATGGGCTACACGCGCATGTTCCGCGAGCTGGAGGCTTGGCTCGCCGAGATCACCGGCTTCCACGCGGTGTCGCTGCAGCCCAACGCGGGCGCGCAGGGCGAGTACGCCGGCATGCTCGTGATCCGGGCGTACCATCAGGCCGCTGGCCAGGGCCACCGCGACGTGTGCCTGATTCCCCAATCCGCGCACGGCACGAACCCTGCGAGCGCGGTCATGGCAGGCATGAAAGTCGTGGTCGTCAAGACCGACAAGCACGGCAACATCGACCTCGACGACCTCGAGGCCAAGGCCGTCCAGCACGCCGACAAGCTCGCGGCGCTGATGGTCACCTACCCCTCGACGCACGGCGTATTCGAGTGGCACATCCGCAGGGTGTGCTCCCTCGTGCACGATCACGGCGGCCAGGTCTACCTCGACGGCGCCAACATGAACGCCCAGATGGGCCTCTGCCGTCCCGGCGACTACGGCGCGGACGTCTGCCACCTTAACCTGCACAAGACCTTCTGCATCCCGCACGGCGGGGGCGGACCCGGCATGGGTCCCATCGGCGTGGCAGAGCACCTCGCGCCCCACCTCCCGGGCCACCCGCTGATTCCGGTGGGCGGCGAGAAGGCGACGGGCCCCGTGTCGGCGGCGCCCTGGGGTAGCGCGAGCATCCTGCCCATCAGCTACGCGTACATCGCGATGTGCGGCTCGTACGGCCTGAAGCGGTCGTCCCAGGTCGCGATCCTGAACGCCAACTACATGGCGCACCGGATGGAGAGCACGTTCCCGATCCTCTACAAGGCGCGGAACGGGTTGGTCGCCCACGAGTTCATCCTCGACACGCGTGATCTCAAGAGTCGCGCCGGCGTGAGCGTCGAGGACGTCGCCAAGCGTCTGATGGACTATGGGTTCCACGCCCCGACGGTGTCGTTCCCCGTGATCGACACGCTCATGATCGAGCCGACGGAGAGCGAGTCGCGGGCCGAGCTCGATCGCCTCTGCGACGCGCTCATCGCGATTGCGGGCGAGATCAAGCAGATCGAAGACGGCACCTGGCCGCGCGAAGACAACCCGCTTGTCAACGCACCGCACACGGCCGAAGAGGCCGTCGCCGAGGTGTGGGAGCACGCCTACTCGCGCGAGACGGCCGTGTATCCCGCGGCTTGGGTGCGCGAGAACAAGTTCTGGCCGCCGGTGAAGCGCGCCGACAACGTGTTTGGCGACCGCAACCTGATCTGCTCCTGCCCGCCGATCGAGGCCTACGAGAGCTGACCCAGCCCGCAGCGCCCATGCGCGCTACACTCTCGCCGCACTCGCCTGGAGATCCCCATGAGCCAAGCAGCTGACGCCCTCAAGCAGGGCGGCAAGTCCGTCTCGATCATCGGCTGGGTCTGCACGATCCTGGGCGTACTGGCGATTGTGTTCCCGTTCGCGGCAGGCACGGGTGTCACGCTGGCGATTGGCCTCACGTTGCTGCTGGCGGGTATCGCCCGCACGCTCGGCGGCTGGCGCCGCCGCGGGCGCGACGGACTGGGCCCGGTCCTGCTCGGTGCGCTGACGGGGATCGCGGGTCTGCTCTTCCTGTGCGAGCCGTGGTTCGGGCTCCAGGTGCTGACGGCGATCCTGATCGCCTACTTCCTGATGTCGGGTGTGCTGACGCTGCTCGCCGCGTTCAAACTCAGGCCGGCCGCCGGCTGGGGTTGGTTCGCGTTTGACGGCGCGGTATCGCTCGTCCTCGGCGGCGTGCTGTGGAGTCAGTATCCCGTCTCTGCCATCTGGTTGATCGGCGTGCTCGTCGGTGTACGGCTCCTGTTCATGGGACTCGTGATGATCGCCACGGGCCGCGCCGTTCGCGAAGTCGCGGGGCTGGCCCGCTAACAGCGCTAGCACTGCTACGCGGAGCAGGACCCCATGTCCGCGTCGGCCGCGGCGGGGCGCTTGCCCGTCTCGGCGTAGGGCTTGAGACAGCCTTCGATCAGCAGGCGCCAGCCGGCGTCGAGCGAGGCGGCGGTCTCCGCGCTCACACGCCCGAACAGCGCGTGCTTGAAGCGCACGCGCGTGGCGTCGGGACGCTCGACGAGCGGCTCCAACTCCCACGTCATCATCCCACGGTTGGGACCACCCCACTCCGCACTGGTGTCGCCGACCATCTGAAGCAAGGCCGGCGCACGGACGCCGTTCACCCAGCCCCAAATGACGCCGTTGCCGTCGCCCCAGTCCTCGGCCATGAAGCCGCCGAGGCGCGCATCCAGGCGCATCGTGCGCTCACCCGGGGCGGTGAAGAAGTCCTTGTGCCAGCAGGCGATCGACCGCGTCCTCTTCGAAGGGACGGATCCAGCGTCGTGCGAGCACCCGAATGGGCACGGGGTTGAGATGATTGAAGCGTTCGCGGCCGCGGCGTTCGACGAGGACGAGCCCTGCCTCCACAAGCACGCCGAGATGCTTCATCATCCCGAAGCGACTGATGGGGAAGCGCCCGGCGAGGTCGCCCGTAGTGCGGGCTTTGGCGCGCAGGAGATCCAGCACCGCCCGCCGCGTGGGGTCGGCCAGGGCCTTGAACACGGCGTCGTCGTCGGGCGCTTCCCTCTCCATATGTGACCTTTTTGTCCCCTTTCATCCCGGTGTCAAGCACCGCTCGATTTCGAATCGCCTAGCCGCCGGACACCAGTTCCTCGGCCTCCGCGCAGGGCGGGGTGTCGTCGTCGAGCTCGTCGAGGTAGCCCGGGGGCAGCGTCACCGTCTGCTGCTGCGAGGTCTTGCCCCGCCGCACGCGCATGCCCTCCGGCGGGAAAGGCAGCGTGCGGTCGGCATCGACCAACGCCGCACGCAGCTCCTGCATCGAAGTCGTCGCCATCAACGCCGGACGCAGCCGCGCGCCACCGGGGAAGCTCTTCGTGTACCAGCCCGCGAACTTGCGCATCATCAACACGCCCCGGCGCTCTCCCACCCACTCGCAGATCAACTCTGCGTGCTCGAGCAGCAGGTCGATCACCTCGCCGAAGTCGGGCGGGTTGCGCGGCTCGCGCCCATCGAACACGTCGGCCAAGTCCCGAAACAACCACGGCCGGCCCAGACAACCGCGACCCACGATCACGCCGTCGCAGCCCGTCTGGCGCATCATCCGCAGCGCGTCCTGGGCTTCCCAAATGTCGCCGTTGCCCAGCACGGGAATCGACACCAACGACTTCAGCTCCGTGATCGCGTCCCAGCGCGCCTCACCCGAGTAGAGCATCGCGGCCGTGCGCGCATGCATGCCCACAGCCGCACACCCCTCCCCGGCGCCGATCTGGCCGGCGTCGCGGAAGGTCATGTGTTCCTCGTCGACGCCCATCCGGAACTTGATCGTCACCGGCACACTGCCAGCGGACTGCACCACGGCGCGAACGAGGCGCCGCATCAGGTTGGGCTTGAGCGGGATCGCGCTCCCGCCACCCTTCGACGTGACCTTGCGCACCGGACAGCCGAAGTTCATGTCGATGTGATCGACCCGGCCCTCCCCCACCAAGCGGCGAGTCGCCTGGCCCAGCGTCTCCGGGTCGATGCCGTAGAGCTGCAGCGAGCGCGGCGACTCGTCGGGCGCAAAGCCTGCCAGCCGTAGCGTCTTGGGATGGTCCGTCACGATCCCGCGCGCGGTGATCATCTCGCTCACGTACAGCCCCGCGCCGAAGCGGCGGCACAGCGTGCGGAACGGATGATTCGTGACCCCCGCCATCGGCGCCAACACCACCGGCGGCCAGATGCGCAACGGCCCAATCGCCAGCGGCTGGAACTCACCCGGGCGTGCCATCGGCACGTCGCGGTTGATCTCACTCTGGTAGATGGCGTCCATGTTCCGGCGGGCAAGTCTCGCCCGGGCCGTAGCATGCCCGTATGGAATCCGCCGACATCGCCCCCGTTCGCAGCTGGCTCCTGGGCTTCCAGGACCGCGTTGTGACTGCAGTTGAGGCCCTGGAGAGCGAAGTGCGCTTCGATCGCCGCGAGATCCACGGGGAACGCGGCGGGCTCGCCCGACCCTATGTGCTCAGCGGGGGCGCGGTCATCGAGCAAGCGGCCGTTAACTTCTCGCACACCAGCGGCGCCAACCTGCCCGCCGCCGCGACCGCCCGGCGGCTCGAGCTTACCGGCGGCGCGTTCGAGGCCGTCTCGGTCTCACTCATCGTGCATCCCCGCAATCCCTACGCCCCGACAACCCACGCCAACCTGCGGCTCTTCTCGGCCGTCGGCACCGATGGCGCACCGGCCTGGTGGTTTGGTGGCGGCTTCGATCTCACGCCGTACTACGGCTTCGACGAGGACGCGGTGCACTGGCACACGACCGCACGAGCGGCGTGCGTGCCCTTCGGCTCCGACGTGTACCCGCGCCTCAAGGCGGCGTGCGACGCCTACTTCTATCTTCCGCATCGCAGCGAAGCGCGCGGCATCGGCGGGCTGTTCTTCGACGACTGGAGCGAAGGCGGGTTCGAGCCCGCGTTCGACCTGCTGCGCTCCGTTGGCGACCAGTTCCTGCCCGCCTACCTGCCGATCCTGGAGCGCCGGATTCCGCTCGCCTACGGCGAGCGCGAGCGCGCGTTCCAGCTCTATCGCCGTGGGCGCTACGTCGAGTTCAAC
>JAQBWE010000103.1 GCA_027625315.1 Planctomycetota bacterium | reverse complement strand
CGCCTTACGACGCCCGGGCCTCAGATGTCTCTCGACTAGGCGACGACTACAGAGCGAGCTGCCACTGGAAGCGCAGCAGCATGCCGTAGGTGTTGTCGCCGGTGCCGGTCTCACCAGCCGAGCCGGGGTAGCCGGCGTACGGGTCGAAGATCAGGGCCGAGGCGGCATCGGAGCCGCTCACCCAGGCAGCGTCGAGCTGCATCTTGTTGCCGTGACCGTTGAGGTAGTAGTTCACGCCGAAGGCGAACTCGCTGACCGCACCACCACCGATGCCCGGAGCCAGCGTGAAGCCAGCGTCGCGATCGGCGTCGTAGGCGCTGTAACGCGCCGCGATCTCCCAGGCCGTGCCCGGGAAGTGGTAGCCCAACTGCACCAGGAACGCGGCCGTGTCCAGGTTCGCGTTGCCAGCGTTCTCGTCGCTCGACAGGCTGTACGCCGCCGTCATCGAGAAGCCGCCGTAGGCCATGGCAAGGTCGACACCGTAGCGGATCGAATCCGTGATCTGGGTGTGGGGCAGGTCGTCACGGTCGGCGTAGTAGTAACCCCACGCGCCGAGCTCGCCGTACCACTGGCACGTCGAGTTGCGCAGGGCACCCTCGGTGTAGCCGATCGGGCTCAGGAACGCCCAGTTCAGGCGGCCGCTGAACGCCAGGTTGTCCGACGTACGCTGGTCGATCACGTTGCGGATGCTGTCGCCGCCGTCACCGTTCGTCACGGTGAGGAGGTAGCTCCACTCGTTGTTGCAGCCGAACACGCCGTGGAAGGCCACGCCGTGGTCACGGTTGCGGTCCGTGTAGCCCGGCATGAGCTGGCCCACGAACGCCGTCGCAAGCGACACGTCCACGAACTGCTGCATCTCGGGCGAGACCATCGCCTGACGCGTGGTCGCGGTGCGGATCTGGCCCATGCGGATGTTGAACGCATCCGACGCCGACCACTGGATCCACGCCTCACGCGTGTTGTCGAAGTTGAGGCTCTGGCTCAAGGGGCCAAGGTTCTGGCCAGACTGGGCGCCACGCTGGTCGATCGCGTCTTCGCCGAAGTGGCCGAACTCGAGCTCCATGTAGTAGCTGATGCTGCAGGGCGCAGTGCCCGAGAGCTTCAGCGTCGCACGGGGCAGCGAGAAGCCCGACGTGCCCGAACCACCACCGAAGTCGGCGGCAAGCGGCTTCTCGTCGTCGTCCCATACCCACGCCTCGTACCGAGCCTGAAGCGTCAGGTTGATCTTGAGCGAGAAGTCCCCGCCCTTGATCCAGAATCCTTGGTCATAACCAGCGCTACCGGGACCACCGACCAGGTTGGCGTCCTGCTCGCTGTTCGCGAGGTAGCTGTCTACGGCGGCCTGGATGTCACGCGCGCTCGGCTGCTCAGCAGCGAACGACGGCGTCGCGAATGCGACGATCAAGCCCATGGCCGTCAAGGCCAATAGAAAGCGAGTCATTTCGATTTCCTCCTGCTCATGGCCCCGGAAACCTTTCCCAGGTGCCTACCCTGCCCGCGATGGACTACGTCCCCGAAGGCGAAGGTGATACTGCCACGCAAGGTCGGTGGGGGTCCAGAGCGCCTGTAGCCGGACACCCCACCATCCATGAATTTTTGTACGTTGTTCGTATGTTTCAGTCACATCTCGGTCATACGGGGGCCTCGACCTGCGCGAGGGAGCCCGCGGTGGCTCCTGGGGACGCGCGCCGAATTGGCACCAAAACCACCATGGCGCATGAATTTCGCGTGAATTCGACCGGACGGTCCCGAGCGCTTAAGCCGCCTGTCAGGTACCCCGGGCGGCGGCGCTCCGCCCGGAGCCCGGCCGGCAACCGAATTGAGGCGAACTACGGGCTGCGGTCCGGCCGCCTGGCCTTGCCCGCCTGGCCTTGCTCGCCTAGGCCTGATCGGGCCCCTGCCCGAGCCGATAGCCGACGCCCCAGACGGTCGAGACGAGCCACGAGTGCTCGCGGAGCTTGCGGCGGATGGAGAGGATATGGACGTCGACCGTCCGGTCCACGGCCGCCTCGTCGCCCTCACCGCCCCGGTCGAGCAGCTCGCGGCGCGTGATGGCCCGCTCGGGGTTCGCCGCGAGCTTGTAGAGAATGTCGAACTCCGTCGGCGTGAACGCCAGAGGCTCGCCGTCCACCAACACCTCACGCCGGGCGGGATAAACGGTCAGCGGGCCGGCCTGCAAGGCCGCGTTGCCGGTCTGGGAGGCGCGTCGCAGCACGGCGGCGACGCGCCGCAGGAACAGCTGGGGCTTGAAGTCCTGCTTGCGGATGTACTCATCAGCGCCGGCGTCGAACATGACGACTTCGTACTCGTCCGCCTTGTTGCCCGTCAGCACGAGCACGGCGATGTGAGACGTCGCGGGATCCGCGCGCAGCTCGCGACAGATGTCGAGCCCCTTCATGTGGACCGGGAGGTTGAGGTCGAGGATGACCATGTCCGGGGTCAGGTCGCGGATGAGCCGCAGACCCTCGTGCGCGTCCGACGCTCCCGCGGTGTCGTAGCCACCCGTGCCCAGCACCTCCAGGATCATGTCCCGAAGGAGGTCCTCGTCTTCGATCACCAAGATGCGGCCCTTGGCCATGCGCGCTCCTCGCCCTTGCAACTGCACCAAGCGTAGCGCGGAGATATGGCGAAGGCACATGCTGATCGGATCGGGCACGAAAGGGAGCCGCGTAGGCCGCAGCGGCCGGCGCGATTCCCCGCGCCAACGGCGCTCAGCGGCGAGCCCCGCGAGTAGGGTGGGGACGCATGACGACCCACGCCAGCCCGTCTCTGAGCGAGCGCTACCAGCAGGCGACGAACTACACCCCGGCCTCCCTGCAGGGGCATCCCGCGCTCGACTTCAGCCGCCAACCGGCCCCGTTCAAGACCTGGCACCAGGCGCGCCGCATTCTCCTCCCGCGGGACGGCGAGGCCGGAGACGAGGGCGTGCTGAACGCTGCGGGCCTGGGGCGGCTGCTGCACCACACCTACGGCGTGACCCTCGTGCGCGAAGCGCCGGGGATGTCGATGCACTACCGGGCGTCGCCCTCAGCGGGCGGGCTGTATCCGACCGAGGTGTATGTTGCGGTGCGGGGGCTGCCCCAGATCCCCGACGGCATCTTCGCCTACGACGCGCGCGAGCACGCGCTGGTCGTCTGCTGGGAGGGCGACTTCGGTGCGGACATCGCGCGCCATGCCTTCGAGCATCCCGCCGTCGCCGCAGCTTCGGTTGTGCTGATCGGCACGGGACTCTACGAGCGCAGTGCCTGGCGATACGGCGATCGCGCCTACCGCCGCGTGCTGCTCGACACTGGCCATGTGTTCGGCAACGCCGTCGTAGCAAGCGACGCGCTCGACGCGGTGTTGGTGCCCGTGTCGTCGTTCCGAGACGAGGGCATCGAAGAGTTGCTGCTGCTGGATCCCGCGCGCGAGGGTGTACTGGTGCTGGGCGCCGTGCTCACTCGCGAAGCGGCGGCTGAGCTTGCGGCGAGTACGCCGCTGCGCTCGGAGACCGCGCACGCCGCGCCCGCGCCCGAGCCCGGGTCGTGGATCGACGCGGTCCACGGCGCAGGCCGGATGGACGCGCCATTGCCCGCGGCTGATCCCGAGGCGCGTGAGACGCTGCCCGCGGGACTCACACCACCCGTCGCGCTCGCTCGCCCAACGCGGAGCCGCACGCCGGCCTCCACTCTCGAGGCGATTCGCAGCCGCCGCTCGACGCGCGTCTACGCGCCACAGCGCGTGCCGCTAGGCGACCTAGCGACGGTGTTGAGCGCCGCGTACCCCGCCGCCGAAAGCGCGGAACCGCGCGCCCGACTCGCTGAGGACGTGCTCGACACGTGGGTCGTGACGACCGGCGTCGAAGATCTCGCGGATGGCGTACACCACTACGATCCGGCGGAACACACACTGACAGCGACCCGCCATGGCAATGCGCGCGAGGCGCTGCACCGCTGCTGCCTATGGCAGGAGCTCGGGCGCGACTGCGCGTTTGTGGTGATCCACTCGATTGAGCTGCCGGCGGCGATCGCGCAGTACGGCGAACGGATCTACCGCGCGGCGCATCTCGACGCGGGCCTGCTGGGGCAGCGCCTGAACCTCGGCGCGCTGGCCGTAGGACTCGGCGCCAGCGGCATCGGCGGATTCTTCGACGAGCACCTGAATGCGCTGCTGGGGCTCTCACCCCGCCACGCCATCGTCTACGTCACCACCATCGGCGTGCCTGCGTAGCCAGCGCAGCCAGCGCAGCCCAGCGCAGCCCAGGTAGCCCAGGTAGCGCGCGTAGCACGGGCGCACCCGTTAGCCGCGGGACCCGAGGGCGCCGGTAGCGCCATCGAGGTGAAGCGGCACGGTGGTCGCGGCGCCATGGCGATTGCTACGCACGCATGCTTCGCGGGCGCCCGCCGCACCCTCCGAGGGTGCGATCCAACCAATGCGATCCGCGCGCACGGTCGTGCAGATCTCATCGAGTGCAGCGCCATCGAGTGCAGCGCCATCGAGTGCAGCGCCATCCAGCGCGGACATCTCAAGGACCGAGAGTTCGAGCGCGCTCGCACCGGACGCTGACGCCGCGTGGCCGCCCTCCGTCGGGGCGTCCACACCGCCGCCTTCCGTGTCGGGCGCTCGCACAGCACACACGACGGCAACATGAAGATAGGCCGCCATGTCTGAGAGCTCGCGCAGCGCGGCGCCCATGTCTTCGTTCGGGGCGCGCACGACGGCTTGGAGGTAGTCAACCGCCAACACCTCGGCGCGGAACGGCATCCGCACGAGTCGATCGCGCAGCGAGTGGGCCGTGAATCCGCGGGCGGGCAGGATGTCGAACGGCAACGCGGTCAGTCGATCGCGCACGGCGTGCACGCGCGCGAGCTCGGCGTCGTCAAGCGTGCATGTGGCAGGGTCGCCACCGGGATCGGGCAGCGCACGCGCGTCCACGCCCGCCGTGCTCGCCAACACGCGCAGCGCCAGCCGCTCGGGCGCGAGTTCGTAGGTCGCGTAGACGACGCGGCGTCCGCGCACGGCGGCATCCTGCAACAGACAGAGCAGAAAGGACGTCTTGCCCGCGCCGGGCGGGCCGCCCCAGACGTGCAGGTGGCCGGCGGGCAGGTCGCCGCCTAGTTCGTGGACGACGGCGGCATCCGAGCGACCGCAGCCGGCGCGGACCGGTACCGCCTGGGCGGTCGGCTCGGGCAGCGGGATGGATGCCAGAAGATCGGCGAGGTGAAGCATCCCGCGCATCCTGCCCAACAGGGGGGACACCCGCCTGCGGCCGGGACGCCCCGGGGCGACGCTACGCGGCTTGAGTCGCAGCCGGCATCTGCGCGACGGGCAGCTCGAGGAAGAAGGTCGCCCCGCGCTTGGCGCGGCCGACGCATGTCAACTCGCCTCCGGCGGCGCGGGCGATCTCGCGCGCTACGTACAGGCCAAGACCGGTGCCTTGGCCCGCGCCCTTGGTCGTATAGAACGGGTCGAACATCCGCTCGCGGACGTCCGCTGAGATGCCCGCCCCCTCGTCGCGCACTTCGAAGCGGACGCGATCCGGGCCCGCATCAACGGCGCGGAGTCGGATCGCGCCGCCGCCCGCCGCGCGGACGGCATCATGGGCGTTGCCGAGAAGAATCGCGAGCGCGTGCACCAACCGCGCGGGGTCGCCGCAGACCGCCCGCTTCGTGCTGACCGTCACAGAGAACATCGCAGGCGCGACGATCGAGTGGGCCGCGAGCCGCTCAGCCCCGGCGACGACCTCACCTGCGCCGACAAGGGCCTGCTGCGCACTGCCGCCGCGCCCGAACTCCCCGAGGGTGGAAGCGACCTGGTCGAGGCGCGCCATCTCGTGGGAGAAGTCCGCGAGGACGGCGCGCAAGTCGTCCGAGGCCTCGCCAGCCGGCAGCGCTTCCACGGCGCCGAGCCCGTCGCGAGCGGACTCGCGGAGCGCCGCGAGGGGCCGACGGAGTTCATGGGCAATCCCGGCGCACAACAACTCGACCGTCCGCAGGCGGTCCTCCGAGCGCAGACCGTCGCGCAACGCGCGCAGTCGATCGGTGCTGAGCCGCAAGCCGGCGGCCATGTCACCTGCGACGAGGCGGTCCTTGCGGCGCTGCAGCGCGTCCGTCGCCATGTGCCCCATGAACACGGCGATCACGAAGAAGAAGAACGCCGGTCCGAGCAGGCTCAAGTCAATGAGATCAGCCGGCCTGCGGCCCCAGCCCATGACGACCGCGTAGAGCAACGTGCCCAGGAGCGCGTTCCAGAGAGCGCTGCCCATGCCCGCGAGCACGGCCGCGAGGAACACGACCGTGAAGTAGCTCATGATCAGGGGCTGCACGTCGCGGCCACGCATGAACAGCAGGGCCGTCACGACGGCCGCGTCGAACAGGAAGATGAACGTGCGCACGCGCGGGAGCTGCAGGTCCCCCTGATGGGCAGCGAGGTACCCCGCGACCGTCAAGCCATAGACGATCGTCACGCTCCAGTAGAGCCACGGCGCCGCCGGCGTCTCTGCGAAGCCGAGGACCGTAAGCCCGGCAAACACGAGGAGCCGGAGCACCGCGACCACATGGCGCGGGTCGCGCAGAGATAGACGGAAGGAGGTAGGAAGCGGCGGCACCCGCTCCCCTTTCGACCAGTTAGGCCGCTGGCATTACCGGTCCTCGGCCTCCGCCGCGCCGGCTGCGGGCGCCGCCTCCCAGGCGAGCGCGGGGACGGCAAAGGTCGGAGCCAGGACCCCCTCGAGGGCGGCCAAGGCCTCGCCATCGGCGCCCGAGACTGTCATCTGAATCATCCGCCGCCGGCTAAACACGAGCAGGGTGCGCGAGCTACCGTTCGCGCGAACGAGCGCAGGCGCCCCTGCGAAGGTGGTGCGCTTGCCAGGGAAGAAGCGCGCCACGCTCTCGATGTCGGCGCCTTGATCGGCGGACGCGCTGATCTGCGACGTGAACGACGGCCCGCGCACACGCATGGATCGGTCGTCTGACAGCGTGACGGACCAGTCCTCCGGCACGCCGCGCGCTTCCAGACCGCAGAGCACGTGCACGAAGCGGCGGCCCTTCACGTCGTAGATGCGGTGCGCCTCAGGATCGGCGAGGTCGTAGCCCGCCGCGCCCTCTTCCACGCGCGTGACCAGGATGCGCAGGCGACCCGTCACGCGACTCGACACCACGTTCGGATAGCTGTCGGGCTCGTCGGGATATCCGAAGAACAGGTAACGCGCGCCGGTGCCGATTTCGCCTGTCGTCGGGTCGGCTCCGATCCACTGGCCGGTCCAGATTTCTGCCCACGCGTGGGCGCCCCACATGCCGCCGATGCACACGTAGCCGCTGCACCGGCGCGCCGGGATTCCCGCGGCGCGGCACAGGGTGACAAACAGCAAGCAGTGCTCGCTGCAGTCCCCGCAGCGTTCCGTAAGGATCTGCACCGCATCGCCCTGCGCCACGCGCAGGCTCTTCTTGTCCAGCTCCGTGTACACGAAGCGGGCGAGCTTGTAAGCGGCCGCGCGCACGTCTGCCTCCTCGCCAACGACAGCCCGCACGGTGTTGAGTACGAGCGGATCGCCCACCTGCATCTGCGCAGTCGCTTCGAGCCAGCGAGCGTAGGCCTTGTCGATGACGGGGATCTTCGCCTTGGCGACTTCGCTGTCGTAGGCGCGCAATTCGACCGAGATCGTCGTGCCGTCGTCGCCGCGGTCCTTCGTGGCGAGCGCTCGGCTCCACGGACTCGTCGGGAACTCGGGCAGTTTGAGATCGGCGTCGGGGCGCAGTCGCACATCGGCGAGCACGCGGTCGGCACTGAAAATGCGTTCGAGGCGCGGCTCGGAGCCCACGGTGATGTCGTACTCCGCCGTGCGGGTCGGCATCTGCTCGGCCGCCGCCTGGGTCGTCCGAGCGATCTGGACCGTGCCGCTGCGTAGACGCAGCAGCACGCCGGTGTTGTCGAGCCAAAGCATGCTCTCGGACTTGGAGGCGGGGTCCGTCTCCACGACTTTCCAGACTTCGATCTCGGCGCCCGTCTCGTCCTTCACAGTCTCCTGCGCGACGACTTCAAGTTGGCTGGGGCGGTGCGTCCGCGCGCGCAGGTCGAGGTTGCGAAGCTCGTACTTCGAGCCGACCTTCACGTCGCCGGCCCGAATGTGGACACCGAGAAATGACTCGGCATCAGTCATCACCGGGGCGTCGAGCGGGACCTCGAAGGTCTCGCGGTTGCTCTCCTGCCCGACGATGTGCGCGCTGTAGCGGTAGCCCGTCCCGGTCCAGACGGTCTCCGTGAGCGTCACACGCTCCGGCTCCTCGACCCGCGACTGGGTCCACCACATGGTCCCGTCGACGCCGCGCTCGAGGTCCAGAGTGGTCGTCACGCTGAAGGTGTCGCGCATGCCGGCCATGTTGCGCGTGGAGCGACTCACGAACGTGGTGGTGTCGTGGACGGTATTCTTACCCTTCCACGTCGAGGGGGTCCAGACCACCCGGACGTAGCCGGTCTTGTTGCCGCTCTCGCTCTGCTCGTACCACTTCTCGCTGCGGGGGATGTCGTCATCGGCCGCGCCAACGGGTCCGAGCCCCCCGAAGGCCAGCAGGCTGAACGCCAAGAGCCCAAGGGCAGCCCCGAGCGAGCGGGAACGGCCAGGTGAATGGGCGCTGGGCAGAGAGTCGTGGGGCATGCGTTCAGTCCTCCGGGGCCGGATCGTACCCCCCGGCGTAGGCTGCGTCGGAACCACGAGCCGGCTGGAGTCCAGCATGCCGTCGCGACCCCTCTCCCTCATCCTCCTCCTTGGCGGGCTGCTTCTGGGCAGCGCGCTCCCGGGCTGCGGCCGCTCCGACCCCGCCGCCGGTGGCGCGGTGGCGCTCGATGGACCGCCCGCCTGGCGGCTCGCAAGCGACGAACGGCGGAGTGATGATCACGCCCTCTCGCTCCGGGTGCAGACGCCGCTCCGCGTGCGCCTTCGGCATGTGAGCAGCGACCAGCTCGAGGAGGCGACCGCATGGCGGACGCTCTCGGCAGGGCAATCGCTGCGCATCCTCTGGTCCCACCAAGATGAGGCACGCGGCGACGTCGAGGACCGCCCCAGCCGCGACGACGAAGCCGCTGGACGCAGCGAGCCGCGCGCCGTGCGGGTGCTGTACCACTTTGGCGACTGGCCGGTCACCTACCGGCGCCTCCTGCAGTGGGTCCGGCCCGGCCAGGGGCGCGTCCAGGCCGCGCATGCGCTGCCGCCCGGCCGCTACGAGGCACTGCCGAGCGAAGGCAGCATTGAGCTCGCGACCGTTGTGCTCTCGGATCTGGCGCAGGGCGAGGTGCGACTCCGCCGCCGAGAGTACGAGGGTCTCGTGCTCTCACCGGCCGACCTGGCGCCCCTAGACCAGGTCCTGGTCTGGCGCCTGTACCTCGATCTGGCGCCCCTGGCGGAGTAGAGCGGGCCAGCGAGCGGGCAGGGCGGGGCTGCTGAGACGCCTCCGCCGACGTTTCCAGGGAGAATGGCCGTCGTGACCCCGTTCTCGCCCCGCCGGATGCGCGCCTCAGCTGGCCTTGCCGCCCTGGTGGTGTGCGCGCTCCTCGGGCTGGGCCGCGCCCCGGTCGCAGCCGCACCGGAGGCTGACGCGCCCGCCGTGCCGGTGGACGAGGCGCTGGACACGCTCAAGCCCTGGCTGGCCCACGAGGACTGGACGGTCCGCTCCATCGCGGGCTTCGAGCTGCGCAAGCGCACCGAGCCGGGTGTCATCTTCCTCGCGACCCGGCTCCTCGCCGCGGAGCAGCATGCCTACGCCGCGGCCGGCGCCCTCAGCGCCCTGCGCGGCCGGCCCCGGCGTGAGCTCGTCGCCGAGGGCGGCCCCGTCCTCGCCGCCGCCCTGCTGCGCTGGGCGGCGCATCCGCACCCCACGGTGTCGGGCCACGCCCGCGAGGTGCTGCGCGGCCTGCCCCCCGTCAAGCTCGGCGACGACGTCGCGCTGTACCGCGGCTGGTGGGAGCGCGGGGAGGACGCCCTCGCGCGCGAACAGCGCGCCTTGCTGGAGGAAGCGCGTCTGGAGGCGGAGCGCGTCGCGACCACCGGGACGAAGGCGAAGAAGGGCACGTCCACGGAGGCCGACCGGGGCGAGGATCGCTTCTACGGTCGGCTCGAGCTCATGCGCAAGCACGGCTTGGAGCTGTGCATCGTGCTCGATCACACGGGCTCCATGGGTCCGGTGATCGGCGCGGCCAAGGCCGGTGCCCAGCGGCTCATCCAGCAACTGTCGGCCTACGTGCCTCAGTTCCGGGCCGGACTCGTCACCTACGACGACGGTGCCCGGCTGCGGGCGACGCTGACGAGCGATGGCGCGGTTCTGCGCAAGGCGTTTGACAAGGTCGGTGCGGGCGGCGGCGCCGACATCGAAGAGGGCGTCGACAAGGGCATCCGCCTCGCGCTCGAGCAGGGTCGGCTCGGTTGGTCACAACGCGCCTACCGGGTCATTGTGGTCGTGGGCGATGCGCCGCCTCACGACGGCGACGTCAACAGTCTCTTTCGGGTCCTCCAACTGGCCCGCGAGGACGTGCTCTACGACAAGCCCGTCGTGGTGCACACGGTGTCTACGGACGATCTGCCGGTGCTGCATTTCCCACAGATCGCCCGCGCCGGGGGGGGCCAGCACGTGACGCTGCGCGATACGGGCCGCCTCGTCGCCGAGCTGGTCTTGCTCACGTTCGGCGGGGACGACCGCGATCGTGTCCGGGAGTGGATGGAAGAAGTCGACAACCTGCGCGACCTTGAGCCGAAGCAGCCACGCTGACTGTGACCCGTGCACGCACCCCTGCGCGGCTTC
>JAQBWE010000102.1 GCA_027625315.1 Planctomycetota bacterium | reverse complement strand
CCGGGCCTTTCTCGTGTCCCAGCTACTTCCGACGCGGGAACCGCCGTCGACGCGCGCCGCCCTCGAAGTTCTCCGGCGTGATCTCGCGGGGTACCGAGCCCGGGAACAGCGCCACCATCCGCGCACCAGGGGTCCAGGTGCGCCCGTCGTTGGAGAACTCCGCGGCGCGATCCACGCGCCCCTCCTCGATCCACGAACGCAGAACCGCTTCGCTACAGGGCCCATACACATCCTGGCCCTGCGTGCGCACGTAGTACGTCAGTGGGACCGGCGCGGCCTGGATGGACTCATCGGCCAGGTAGCGCGCGGGCTCCACCAGAGGCAAGGCCGCGGGCGGCGGAGGGGGCGGCGGCGGCGCGAGCCGCGTGGTCTCCTCGTCATCGAGGCGGAAGCCCACGAGCGTGCTCGAACCGATGTCCTCGCCCGGGGCTGGCGGCTTCGTGCCGCGTGGCATCTGGGCCGTGCCCGCCTGCGGCGTCGCGCGGCCATCCGCCGACACGGCCGTCGGCCGCGTGGGCGGCGGCAGCGGCACGTACCCCACGGGCAGCAAGCCCGGGACATGCTCCGGGCCGACCCAGAACACGCCATCGTGGCTAAACAACATGTAGTGCTGAATCCGCCGCTGCTTCACGTACTCGCGTATGCGTGAGAGCCGGTACGGGCCCTGAATACTCGCGCCCTGCCGGATGAGCAGTGACGGCTCAGGAAAGGCCGAGGCGGGCTGCACGCCACTCCCGCCGCCAAGTTCCGGCAAGTCGCGGGCGTAGCGCCAGGTGATCGCGTCCGTGGAGTACTGCGCGCGATCGTCGAGCCGCCCTTCAGCGATCCACGCCCGCACCTCCTCCGGCGCGTGCGGACCCTGGACGGTCTCATCTTCGTTGCGAATGTAGTACGCGCTCATGACCACCCAACGCGGACGCGGACAGGGGTGCGATGCGCGTGGCGCCCAGCACGCGTAACCGACTGGCGAGCATAGCGCCAGCCGCCTCGCCTCCGCAAGGCGCTGGTCTCAGCGCCGGCGGCGCCGCGTCATCAGCGCGAACAGGATACCGTTCACCGCGAGCACGATGGCGATCACCAACAGAATCGGCAAGTCGGAGTCCTTCTCCGGAGGGGCATCCGCTGCGGCCGGCACCCCGTAGTAGGTCTCGGCGAAACGCGCCTCCGGATCGGGGTCGTCGCGCACCCAGCGGGCCTCGTTGGCGAGCAACTCGGCGTACCACGTCGCCGCGGCGGCGAGCTCCTGCCCGAGGTCCTCCTCCACCACGTCGAGCCCGAGGTTCGTATGAGAGTGTGGATCCGGTGTCTGCGATGCCAGGGCCCCCTCCGCCTTCGCACGGTACGTCACGCGGGCTTCCCCCTCGACGGCGTAGGACGCCTTGAGAAAGGCGCGCGCCGCGAGCCGACGCGCTTGCCCACCGTGATAGCCCTGCGCATCGGAGAGCAGCAAGTCCGCCAGCACCTCCAGCAGCACGGGGGACTCGAAATTGCCGAAGTGCATCATGCCCAGGACGCCCTTGACCGCCGCCACGGCCTCGGCCTGCGCGGCGCCGTCGGGCGCACTGTCGGAGAGCGGTCGCTCCGTTGCGACGAACGAGGCGAACCCCGAGGTGCCATAGTGCCGGACGTCCGGATCGAGCGGCAGGACGAGCGGACCGCCGGCCCGCTTGGTCAAGACGTACCGCACGAGCAGCGCCTGGTAGATCTCGCGGCCGAAGTGGGCGTCCGGATTGATCGCGATCGCGCGCTCGATGTGCTCCAACCCCCGTTCCAGATTGCCTGCGTGGATGTGGAACGTGCCGAGGTTGGCCTCCGTCTCATACACCCCCGGCTTGCGCGCGGCCTTCGCCTGCATGATTTCGATGGCCTTGGCCACGTTGCCGGTCTTCTCGTACGCCACCGCGAGATCGTCGTAGAGCGCGAGCTCGTCCGGCGCCTCGGCAAGGCGCGCTTCGCGATTGGCAATCCGCCAGCGGTAGAACGCCTCGCCGTGGCGCGGGAAGCGCCCGGTGATGAGTTCGAGGGCGTCCGGGAACGCCTTGCGCTCCATGGCCAACGTGTCGTAGTCCCAGATGCAGGCGAAGGCCGCCGACGCCGTGCAAAGCACGCCCAAGAGGAGGGTGAGACCCACGGCGATCCGGACGGCTCTTAGGGTCCCCATCGGGCGCGACCTAGCCACGAGGCTACGCGAAGTTCGCGTTGACTTCCTTGAAGGTGAAGTTCGCCCCAGCGAGCGTTGCTCTCCCCTTCCACGAAGTGTTCGCCCCCGTGGTGATCACCTTGACGTCCACGCCAACGATCGGCACTCCGGCCCCGATCTCCAGTACTTCGTCGTACTTCGCGCCTCCCGCAAGCACGATCTGCACGCGGACCTTGTCAGTAGCGTTTGTCGCAATGGGCTCGTCTTCGATGTAGAGTTGGGTCGCAAGCACGGGTACCGAGGTGCCAGGCCCGACGACCTTTGCCACGAACGGAACGGGGGCTGAGTACTCAGCGCTCTGGATGTCGGTGGAATCACTCGTGTCGTTCAGAATCCGGAAGCGGCGAAAGTGCATCGGCATGGAAGATCCTATTCATCAGGGCCGCCCCGAACGGCGCGCCACGCGCCCAGTGTGCGGGCGCGCGCTCGATCGCGTCAAGGCTCCGCCCAAGGACCAAACGCGAGGGCGCGTTACGGGCGGAGCGCCTCAAGGGCGCGACGGGTCTCCACCTGCACGACCTTCTTGCGCCACATGCTGAGGTGGTCGGTGTTGTCCAAGGGCTTCGCGCCGCGGCCCGCCAGGCGAGCCGCCTCGGTGACGACCTCATCGGACAGCGGCTTGCCGGCTAGGTAGGCCATGGCCTCTTCGCAAACGACGGGCTTGGGCCCCACTGCATTGAGCACGAGCGTCGAGTCCGCCACGCGGTCGCCGTCCAGCGCCACCCGGGCGGCTACGGCAGCCACCGGGAAGTCGAACGCGCCGCGGCGGCGCACCTTGCGGTAGACGCTGCGCGCCGTGCCCTGGTCAGGGATGTCGATGTGCGTGAGCACCTCGTCCTTGCGCTTGGTGAGGTACTCGATGCCGTCCTCGCCGAACATCGCCAGGGCGGGGATCGTTCGCTCGCCCTCGTGACTCACGAGCGTGAACGTCGCCCCCAGGGCGATGAACACGGGCACCGAATCCGAGGAATTCACTGCCCAGCAGATCGAGCTGGAGGGCGCGGTCCAGCAGACCGTCCCTTCGCACTTCATGCAGAAGTCGATCGCGCGGCGCCATTCCCAGTTCTGGTTGTAGTAGTTGCAACGCGTGTCGAGGCAGATGTTGCCGCCGATGGTGCCCATGTTGCGTAGCAACGGCGTGCTGATGCTCTGGACGGCCGTCCACAGCGCCGGCAGGCGCTCCTTGAGCGCTCCGTGCCACTCGAGCGCCCGCAGCGTCTCGTTCGCGCCAAGACGCACGGCGCCGTTCATCTGCACGCCGCGCAGCTCGTCGACATGGCGCAGCGAAATCAGCGTCTTGGGCATCTGATGCCGACGCTTCATGTTGGGGTAGAGGTCCGTACCGCCGGCCACGATCATGGCCTCCGGACCCTCGCCCGCGAGCAGGGTCGCCACCTCGGCCGCGGTGCGCGGCGCGTGATATCGGAAGGGGGGCAACCGCATCATGAGGACTTGACCTCCTGCTTTTCGGCACGCGGGGGCCGCGGCGCTGTGCCGTCGCCACCCTGCTCGAGCGTCTTGACGCGCATCGTCTCGGTGATGCGCAGATCCGGGAACGACTTGGGGCCGTAGCGCTTGTCCTTGGCCTGCATGGCCTTCAGCACCTTGTCGGGCGTCACGGGCACCTCGTCCACGCGCACACCCACGGCGTCGAAGACCGCGTTGGCTACGGCGGGCATCATCGGCAGCAGCGGTCCCTGGCCGACTTCCTTCGCACCGAACGGCCCATTCGGATCGGGGCTCTCGATGAGAAACGTCTCGACCGGCGGCATCTCGTGCGTCGTCGGGCTCTTGTATTCGAGCATCGACGGGATCTTGTGAACCCCGAACCGGTTGGATCGGTAACTCATCTCCTCCATCAAGGCCTCACCCAGCCCCATGTAGACGCCGCCCTCGACCTGGCCGATGACCAGCATCTCGTTGATGGACTGGCCCACGTCGTGCGCGACCCAGATCTTCTCGACAGCAACGACGCCCGTCTCGAGGTCAACGTCCACCTGCACGACGGCGGCGCTGTAGCTGTAGGCCGGCGACGGTCCGACCCCCGCCCCACGGTACTTGCCCGGCGAAGCCGGCGGCGTGTAGCTGCCGGCCATGGCGATCGTGCCGTGCTCCGCTTCGGCGACCTGAACCGCCTTGGGGAACGGCATGCCGTTCTCAGGATCTTGCACGTCGAACACGCGGTTCTCTGCGAACCGCAGTCGCACGGCGGGCACCTCGAGGCGCTTCGCCACACTGCGGGCAACCACCTCGCGCGCGCGCTCCGCGGCCTGGAAGGCCGCATGGCCCATCATCACGGTGACGCGACTGGAGTAACTGCCGAGATCCACCGGAGTCGTATGCGTATCGGCCACCGTGAGCCGAATGTCGGCCAGGTCGACGCCCAGCACCTCAGCGACGACCATGGCGAGCACGGTGTCGCTGCCCTGGCCGATGTCCGTTTCGCCGCAGAACACGGCCACGCCCCCACCACGGTCCAGCTGCACCGTGACGCCTGAGTGCGGCATCGCGTTCCAGTAGATGGGCAGGCCGGCACCGGAGATGTAACTCGAGCACGCCAGGCCGACGCCCTTGCCGGCCGGCAGCTTGCCCCACTTGTCCTTCCAGCCGCTGGCCTCAACCACCTTCTCGATGCACGGGCCGAGCCCCATCGAGCCGACCTGCAACCAGTTGGCAGTGATGCCGCCGGCGGGGTGGAGCGTGCGCAGCCGCAGATCCGCCGGATCGAGTCCGAGCGCCACGGCCGCCTTGTCGAGCTGCACTTCGAGCGCGAAGCGCGGCTGCGGCGTGCCGTGGCCGCGCTTGGGACCGCAAGGCGGCTTGTTGGTGAAGCAGCGCACACCATCGAACCGGTAGGCCGGCACCTTGTACGTGACCGTCTGCAGCGCGCCCGTGTAGTACGTGCTCGCCACGCCATAAGAGCCGTAGCCCCCGCCATCGAGCAGGCTCTGGAAGTGCATGCCCGTCATGGAGCCGTCCTTGCGGAAGCCCGTCTTGACGTGCATCAGCACCGGGTGACGCCCGCGATGGCAGTAGAAGACCTCCTCGCGGGTGAGGGCGATCTTCACAGGCCGGTTCGTCATCAGCGCGAGCTTGGCCACGACGATCTCGTGGTTGAACGGATCGCTCTTACCGCCGAACCCACCGCCATTGGGGCACGCGATCACGCGCACGCGCGAGGGCGGCATCTCGAGCACCTTGCTCATGGCCTTGTGCAAGTAGTGCGGCGTCTGCGTGGAGGACTGGATCGTCAGGCGGCCGTCGGCCTCGCGCCAGGCCAACGATGCGTGTTGCTCCATCGGCAGATGCGTGTTGCCCTCGAAGAACATCGTGTCTTCGAGAACGAGGTCGGCGGCGGCGAAAGCCTCTTCGACCTCACCGAACTCCATCGACACGCGCTTGTGCACGTTGCCGTCGTCGCCGTAGTCGTGCAGCGGCTCCTGCTTGTTCTCGATGGCCGTGGTCGGGTCGAACACGGGCTCGAGCTTCTCGTACTCGACGTGGATGCGCTGAATCGCCTCGAAGGCCGTTTCCTCGTCCACGGCCGCGACGGCCACGACGGGATCGCCCACAAAGCGCACGCGATCGAGACACAGGGCGTGCTCATCTTGCGAGACGGGCAGAATGCCGAACGGGATCGGCATCGCGGCGCCGGTCAGGACGGCGATGACGCCGGGCAGCGCTTCGGCCGCGCTCGTGTCGATCGAGAGAATGCGCGCGTAGGCCACGTGGCTGCGCAGGATCTTGCAATGCAGCATCCGCGGCATCGACAGGTCGTCGGCAAACATCGTCTGCCCCGTGACCTTGGCCATGGCGTCCACCTTGATGGGACTCTTGCCAATCATCTGGTAGCCCTCGGCCAGCTGGTCGCGCAGACCTTGGCGCTCGGGCGAGAGGGGCTCGTCGGAGTTACGCATCGGGCGTGCCCTTCTGCATACGCGCGGCGGCCAACTCGATGGCCTCGTAGATCTTCAGGTAGCCGGTGCAGCGACAGAGATTGCCGCCCAGCTCCTCGACCAGGGTTGCGCGCGAAGGCGTGGGATCACGGGCGAGCACTGCCTCCGCGGCCAGCAAGAAGCCAGGCGTGCAGTAACCGCACTGTGCGGCGCCCAGCTCAGCGAACGCCGTTTGGAGCGGATGGGCGCCGCAGGCGCCGGCCATTCCTTCGATCGTCCGGATGTCGTGGCCGTCGCTCTCGAGTCCCAGCATCAGACAGCTGAGGCGCGGCACGCCGTCCACCAAGATGGTGCACGTCCCGCACTCACCCAGCTCGCAGCCGTGCTTCGTGCCCGTCAGGCGCATGTCTTCGCGGAGCACCTCGAGCAACGTCTTGTGCGGGACGAAGGCCACGTCGTGGCTCTCGCCGTTCACGCGCAGAATCATCTGCACCTTGGAGCGCGCCGGGGAGTCGGGCTCGGTTGCGGGCTTCATCGCGGCGCATCCTCCATCTGGGGTCCTTGAGCGAGCAGTCCGTCCACGAACACGTCCGCGAAGCCGCGCACGAGATCCGCGGGCTTCCAGCGGCCTTCCGGGTTGAACCAAACAACGCTCCAGTTGAGCGCGCCGAGCAAGGCCAGCGTCGTGAGCTTCACGTCCACCGCTCGGAACACGCCGGCGGCCACGCCGGAACGAATGATTGTGCGCACGAGTCCCTCGTAGGTATCGCGCTTCGCCACGATCTCCCGCAGGCGGTCTTCCGGCAGGGCGTGAAACTCAACGTGGGCGGCGCTGCCGCCGAGTTCGTCGAGTGTCAGGTCGAGGTGGTCCGCGATGAGCGCGCGGAGCAAGACATCCGCCGGTTCGGGCCGCGCGATCTGCGTACGCGCGGAATCGATCAGGCGCGTCAGCGAGATGTCCTGACAGGCGTAGAGGAGATCCTCTTTGCTGTCGAAGTAGTAGTAGAGCGCTCCGGGGGCCATCCCCAGTCCGGCCGCGATCTCCCGCATGCCGGCCCCGTGAAAGCCCTTCTCCCGAAAGACCGCGGCGGCCTGGCGCAGGATCTCCGCGCGGCGGTCCTGGGCACGGGGGCGGGCGTCGATTTGAACCACGGTTCAAATCCTACGCGGCCGCCGCTGCGGCTGCCCTCCCGATTCCGATTGCCGCCCAGGCGCGGCGGAGCCGCGCCCGGGTCCCGACCACAGTGCGCCCGGTTCATGCGCGCTCCGCTAGCTCGCGCGCGTAGTTCGCAATCCCAGGCGCGGCGGAGCCGCGCCTGGGCTAGGAGCCGAAGCGGAACGAGGCCAGGAAGGTGCGGAAGGCGCTGGCGCCCGTGCTTTCCCGCTCAGTCGGGACGACGCAGCGCAGGCGATAGCAGGTGTCGCCCCGCTTGATGACCGCGATCCAGATGGCCTGGTCCACGCCGTCAATCATCGCGCGCGCCGTGACCTGGACGCTCTCCGTCCCGCTCACCTCAGTGCGGCTCCGCTGCGCGGTGCCACCCTTCTCGCCCTCGTAGTACGCCACGAGTCGCTGGGCGTCGTCGGAAGCCTCCTCCTCGTAGGGGAAGGCGTACACGCTCAAGTCCGGGTCATTGGCGGACACACCCGCGAACTTCACGACGTGGTGCTCGCGCGCGGGCTGAACGACCGCGTAGTCCTTGGGATAGCGGCAGGTGAAGCCAATCTTCTCGTTGCGGTAACTGCCTTCCCCGGTGGGCCCCGAATCGACCTGCTTGTTGAACTTCAGCTGGTCGCGCATGGCCTCGATCTGCCGGTGCAGCCGCGACCAGTGCGTCTGCTGGGCCTGCGCGTAGAGCAGGAACTCGTAGCCGGGGCCGACGTAGTACGTCGCCTGCACGCGCATGGGCGTGCTCTCGCCGGGGGGCGCCGGCACGCCGTCCTTGCCCTTCTTCGGCGCGGCCTTGCGCGTGAACGAGCCGTCCACAATGACCCTCGCGATCGGGTTCAGGGCACTCGCGTCGAGCTTGCGCATGCCATCCACCCGCAGGCGGTCACCAGACTTGTCCCACTCCTTGCGAACGGACGCCATCAGCGCATCTAGGTTGGACGCGCTACGAGGGCGCGAATACAGCACGACCTGCGCGTCGGTCTTGGTGTCGTTGAACGTAGCGAGCCGCTGCCAGACCGACACGGCCGCGACCTTGTCCTCGATGAGCTTCCAGCCCTCAGGTCCGCTCGTCGTGACGCCGAACCCGTCATTGGAGTACGTCGGGCCTGCGGCGGACTTGCCCGGCTCGTCTTCGGGGCCAGCCTCAAGTCGCGCGGCGCCCCACACGAGTCCAACACCCGCAGCCAGCACGCCGGCAAGTACCGAGAGTCTCCAACTGGACATGGCCGTACCTCCGCCCGAACCCCGGGCCAGCCCGCGAAGGTACCGGCAGGGCCCACCCGCGTACAAACCCCCTCGACTGCGCGGCCCTCCGCCCTTTCGGCCCCGGGACCTCGGCCGCCGGTACGCTCGCGCCGTGCTGCCCGATCTCTCCGTCCTGCTGGCCCTGCTGCTGGGCCTGATCCACCTCGAGGGCGCCCCCGCGGACCCCGGTCGCGCCCTCCTGGGCTCGCTCCTCTGCGTCCTCGTCGGCGGGGCGGGCAGCCGGATGGCCGCCGGCCGAGCCCTCCAGGCAGTGGAGCGCGGGGATCTGCTCGCCGCCGATCTCGGTGGTCGCTGGATCACGCTGTGGGCGTTCGCGGCGTGGCTGCTCGCGCTCTCGGGCTTCGAGTGGGGCGCGTTGGTGAACGCGAACGTGCCGCGCATGCTCTGGCTCACGCGCTACGTCGTGTTGCTCGCGCCGCTGTTCGTGGTGTACGGCGTGGCGTGGGCCGGACGCGCCAGCGTGCTCCGGGCCGCGGCAGTCTCGCGCGGGCACCTGCCCCGGGATCGCGGCACCCTGGATGCCATCAAGGCGGGCCTGAAACGCAACGCCATCGCCCTCGCGCCGCTGTTCGTTCTCATCGGCGTCGTGGATGGGGTCTGGTTGCTCGGCGAGCTGGGCGTCGAGTCGCTGCGGGTCGCGTCGATCTGGGCAGAGGCGATGCCCATCATTCAGCCGGCGTTCATGATCGCGCTGATCCTCGCCACGCTGCCATTCCTGCCGCGCCTCATCGCCCGCATGCTCGGGGCGCAGCCGCTCGCGCCCGGCCCGTTGCGCGAACTGCTCGAACGCGGCGCGCGTGGCATCGACCTGCAGTACGCCAACATCATGGTCTGGAACACCGGTGGGCGTGTGCTGAACGCGATGGTCGTCGGGTTCACAGGCCGCTCCCGCCTGATCTTCCTCACCGACGGTCTGATGGCGACGCTCCCGCAAGAGGAACTGCTGGCCGTGTTCTTCCACGAAGCCGGCCATGCGAAGCGCAGGCACCTGCCTCTCTTTCTCGCCGCCTTCCTCGGACTCGCACTGCTGTTTCACGTCGCGCGGATTCCGATGCAGGCCGCGGGCATTCCCTTGGGCATCCAAGTGTTGCTGCATCTTGCGCTGCTTTGGTTTGGCTTGCTCGGTTGGGTCTCGCGCCGATTCGAGCGCGAGTCCGACGTGTACGGCGCGGAGCACGCGGCAGGCGTCCTCTCGCCCGACGCCGCGCCGGAGTGGCTACCCGGCCTGCCGGCCCCGATCGACAAGGGCACGTTCCTCATGGTGCAGGCCCTGCGCCAAATCCGCGATGTCGTCGGGTATTCTGGCAGCCATCGCCATGGCTCGGTGGACGAGCGTATGGCGTACCTCGCCGACCACGCCATCGACGCTGGCGTTCGCGCGCGCTTCCTGCGCACCGCTCGATGTCTGCGCGTGGGGCTGATCGGGCTGCTGGGCGTCTCGCTCGTGGCCACCGTGCTTGGGCTGCCGCTGGAGTTGGCGCACGCGCGCACGCAGGTCGCGCTGGCCGACGCCCAGGCGCTGTACGAGCGCGCCCTCACGCTTGAATACGACGACAACAAGCCCGAGGCCGCCCGCCCGCTCTGGAGCGATGTCTACGACGCGTTCGCCACGCTCGACAGCCGCCTGGGCGACAGGACCGATCCGGTCTCGATGGCGCTCAAGGTCGAGGGTGCGTACGCCGCGGGCGACGTGGCGATCCACGGGCTCGTCGACGGCGAGCGCGCGGCCCCCCACTTCCAGCGCGTGCTGACCCTGCTCGATGACATCGCTATCGAAGGCCCTCAGATCGCCGTGCTGCGCTTCGAGTGCCAGATCGAGCTGGGCCGGATTGCCGCGTGGCGCTACGCCGCCCTGCCGGTGGGCGATGCGGGCCGTGACCGCGCTGCGATGGACGCGCATCTGGCCGAGGCACGCCGCCTGCGCACCTACGAGATGGCGGACCTTCCGAAGGACGGTGGCGGCAAGGACGACAAGTTCCTCGCCGAGCGCGCGCGCTTGCTCACCGCCACGATCGACGCCGCCGTCGGGGAGTCCGCGCTCGCGCGCGCGGAGTTCGAGCGCCTCGTGCGCCTGCGCGACGTCGCACCCCGCGGGGCCTATGAGCGCCTCGAGTTGGCCGCCGACGCGCAGCGTGAACTCGAGCGCCTGCCGCCCAGCGACAAGTAGGCGCTACCGTAAGCGTTCACCTGTGTCGCCGAGCACGTGCGGCTCGCCGGCTGCGGGCCGTGGACTCGCCG
>JAQBWE010000101.1 GCA_027625315.1 Planctomycetota bacterium | reverse complement strand
GCCATCGTCGTTCTCCTGGTTGGTGAAATGTATCCGACCAGGTGGCACGCTCAGAGGGGGGCAGGTCAATGGATGAGACGGTCGTTGCGTGGGAAGTCATCGAAGAGAAACCCGCTCTGCTATTCATCATGACGACCTGGCATGACAACGAGGGCCTCGACGAGGCGCTGTGGTTCGTACAACACCTCGCATTCAACCCCGAGAGCCAGCAGGGAACCGAGCCCTGCATCGTTGCCCTGGTAGGCAGGCCCGATCTGGTCGAGCACGTCAGTACCCATCTGGAACGGTCGTCATTATGACGCCCGCCGACGTAGCCACGCTCATTGATCGGCAGATCGCCGCAGGCTGGGACCCGGATAGTCCGCGCCAGAATCCACACGGCGTAGAACTGAAGCGCTGCCTCGTAGTGCCGCCCGAGCGTCGGACATTCCTGGACAGTTTCAACTCGAACCAGCCCATCGATCTGTGGCTCGTTCTGCGTGAGGACCCAGACAGCAAGGACGGATACGAGGTGGTCTTCTGCGAGGAGGAGGGCGAGTTCGGGTTGGCAGTCCCCGACGGCAACAAGCCAGGTACCTTGATCGGGATCTACGGGTCCTTCCCCGAGACGCTCGCGTCGATGTAGCCAAGCGGGCCACCTACAGATCGGGTACGAACACCAGGTCAGGCCCAAGCATCAGCAGGGGTACGGAGCCCGGTAATTCTGTTCGATGTTCGCCGGTGACCGGCTCGCCAATATCGAACAAATTTCCCGGGCTCCGTATCACGACTATCGCGGCCGTGGGTTCTTGAGACCGGAAACCAACTTGTTGCGGACCTCGCGCACGACACGCGCTGCAAGGGCGGTCTCGTGCTTCTTGAGGAACGCCCGGACCGCGGCGGGGTCGCGCTCACCCAGCTCGCGCAGGGCCCAGGACAACGCCTTCACGACCATGTCGTCGCGGTCTGCGACCGCCAGCGCACAGACTCCGAGCGTGCGCTCGGCGTCGCCGATACCACCCCGAGACTTCATGTTGAGCGGGACCGTGGAGACGAGCGCCGTGCGGCGCCACCAGCGGTCCTTCGAACGCGCCCAACGCTTGACCGCCGCATCCGTGACGCGCCCGTCGCGCCAACACGGTCCCGACACCTCGCAGGCGAACACATCCACCGACTTCCAGTTGTCGTTGCCGTGGCCGAGTGCCTCGACGTCGCGCGTGCTTAGCGTGGCGCGCACGTCCTGGCGCCGCCCGAGCAGCTCATACGCGATCTGGCGCGCTTCCAGCGTGCCAGAACCCACGAGGCGACGTGCGAGGCCAACGACGTTCGCCGGGTCCTCGCCCTTGGTGCGTTTGGCGATGTCGCGCACGATCGCGCGCAGGTCGGGAACCGTGACACCCAGCACGCGCAACGCCGACTGCGAGTGCCCGTCGACAGAGCCCGCACGGGCCGGACGCGCGGCGGCGCGGAGTCGCTGTTCCATCTCGCGGAGAATCGACATGGTTCCAGATGCTAGCGCGCGGGGCGCGTCTTCCCAGCGACCGTTGCCTCAGCGCCCCAGCAGCGCGCCGAGGAGGCGGCCCGCGCCGACCGCCGGACCCTCCGACGCATCAAGCGCCGTCCGGGGATCACGCTCGACGTGCACGCCCGAAAGCACGAGCTCACCCCGTCCGACCTTCCGGGACACGATCGCAGGCGTGCCGTCGGGATATTCCGCCAGCACCTGCACTTCCGTGCCACCGGAGAACGAACCACCCCCGTAGTACATGACGTCATGCGTGCTCAACGCGCCCAGGCCGCGCGCGCGACCCTGCGCGCTAACCGCCACACGCACCGCCCCCGCCGCGGGCCACTCGGCGAGCCCCGGCACGGGGCCATGGGCCTCCCCATCGAACAGCCCGACCGGGTAGGGAAACCAATCGCCCTGCCAACGCACTCGCGCGCTGAGCAGGTACGCCCCCGCGCAGATGGCGAGGCAGCGCCCGCCCCGTGTGACGAACTTCGAGATCGCCGCCAAGCCCTCGCGCTCCGCCGCGTCGCGCTGGAAGGGCGCCCAGCCTCCCGGGAGCACCAGCGCGTCGAGATCGACCAAGTACTCGTCGCAGAGGCGGGAGCGGTCCAGCACCTCCACGCGCCAGCCCTCGCCCTCAAGCGCTCCGGCAATCGACCGTGCTCCGAGATGCCAGACACCGGCGTCGGCCATGACGCCGACGCGGCGTCCCTTCGGCCGCGCCTTCGCGTGTTGCGCCGCCGCGCCCGCGCGCTCGCGGGCCAGCATCCAGCGCAGGTTGCGTTCTAGGTTCACATGGTCGGCCGCGGTCATCCCAGTCACGGGGGCCGCGGCCGTCGGATCGCGCACCGGAGCGGCCCACACAGCGGCCGCCACCGCGAGAACCAAACAGAAGGCACCGAGCAGGCGTCGCATGGGCATGCCGCTTCCTCCCTCCGCACGCAGCGAGCACGTGCTCCCGACCATCATGCCACCCCGCAGGGCTCAGCCGAGGTAGGCCTCGCGCACCTGGGGGTTCTTCTGCAGGGCCGGGCAGGCATCTTCGAGGACGATGCGCCCCGTCTCCAGCACATAGCCCCGCTGCGCCAGCCGGAGCGCGATGTGCGCGTTCTGCTCGACCAGCAGGATCGTGGTGCCCAACTCGCGGTTGATGCGCTCGATCTCGCGGAAGATCTCCTGCACGAGAATGGGTGCGATGCCGAGGCTGGGCTCGTCCAACAGCAGCAGCCGCGGCCCGGTCATGAGGGCGCGCCCGATGGCGAGCATCTGCTGCTCGCCCCCGGAGAGCGTGCCGCCCGGTTGGCTCGCGCGCTCCTGCAGACGCGGGAACAGCGCTTCGACGCGCTCGAGCCGCTCCCGTACCTTGCTCTTGTCGCGCTCGAGGTACGCGCCCATTTGCAGATTCTCGCGCACCGTCAGGTTCGTGAAGATGCGCCGGCCCTCGGGCGACTGCGCGATGCCCAGCCCCACGATCTTCTCGGCCGGCATGCCGTCGATCCGCTGCCCGCAGAACGTGATCTTGCCCGCGCGCGGCGACTGCAGTCCGGAGATCGTACGCAGCGTCGTCGTCTTGCCGGCTCCGTTGGAGCCGATCAGCGTGACGATCTCGCCCTCCTCGACGCGCAGCGAGACCCCGTGCAAGGCTTGCACGTTGCCGTAATAGACGTCTACGTCTTCGAGGATCAGCACGCGGCCTCCCCTCCGAGATAGGCCTCGATCACGCGTTCGTCGGCGCGCACCTCGTCGGGCGTGCCGTGTGCGATCTGCTCGCCGTGGTCGAGCACGTAGATGCGCTCGCAAATGCCCATGACGAACTTCATATCGTGTTCGATGAGCAGGATGGTCAGGTCGAACTCGGACCTGAGCGCCTTGACCGTGTGCATGAGATCCGCCTTCTCGGTCGGGTTCATGCCAGCCGCTGGCTCGTCAAGGAGCAGCAGCTGCGGCGACAGCGCCAGCGCCCGGCAGATCTCCAGCTTGCGCTGCTCGCCGTAGGGCAGGTCGACGGCGCGCGCTTGCGCGTGGGCCGCCAACCCCATGCGATCGAGCAGACGCTCAGCCTCGTCGAGGATCGCCGCCTCGGTGCGCCGAAACGCAGGGAGCCGAAGCGCCGACGCCAAGAGACCCGAGCCGGGTCGGCCCTGGTACACGGCACGCACGTTGTCCAGCGCGCTCATGTCGGGCCAGAGCCGAATGTTCTGGAAGGTACGCGCCATACCCAAGCGCGCGCGCTGGTGATCGCACAGCGACGTCACGTCGCGGTCCTGCCAGTGGATCGTGCCGGACGTGACCGGATCGGCACCCGTGATCAGGTTGAACAGCGTCGTCTTGCCCGCACCGTTGGGGCCGATGCAGCCGACGAGATCGCCGGCATCTAGGCGCAGGGACACGTCACCTACAGCCGTCAGGCCGCCGTAGCGCTTCGTCACGTGGCGCGTCTCGAACAGCGGCGCACTCATGCCTTGCTCCCGGCGCGTCGTCGCTGGCGCCAGTCGCGGATCACGTCGGTCAGCTCGCGCGGACCGAAGATGCCGTTGGGCCGGAAAATCATGAGCAGGATCAAGATGAGCGCGAACTCGACTTGCCACCACTCGCTCACCACGCCGCCCACCATGCCGAGGCCCCGCTCGGTGGCGCGCAGCAAGAACGCCGCAAGGATGCAGCCGGAGATGGACCCAAGCCCGCCCAGAACCACGATCAGGAAGATCGTCACCATGAGGACGAACTCGAAGTCCTTCGGCGCCACGCTTCCGCTGTAGTGCGCGTACACAGCGCCCGCGAGCCCCGCGATGGCGGAGCCCATCAGGAACACGAGCACCTTGCTGCCCGTGGGATTGATGCCGAGCAGGCCGGCGGCGCGCTCGTCTTGGGCGACCGCCAGCATGGCGCGCCCGGCGCTTGAGCGCACGTAGTTGCGAATCAGCAACACCACGCCCACGACCAGCAGGATGACGATGCCCAGGAACAGCAGGCGATACATCAGCAGGTTCGAGGAATTCACCTCGAAGAGCACGCGCGGCACCGTGAAGCCAGGAGGCACGCGAACATCCGCGTTGGATATGACAAGCCGCACGCCTTCGCCAAAGCCCAGGGTGGCGATCGCGAGGTAGTCCCCGCGCAGCCGCAGACACGGCACGCCGATGAGCAGCCCCCCCGCCGTGGCGACGAGCATGCCGAAGAGGCACGTCGTCACGAACACGAGCGCGCCGGGCAAGCCCGTGGGCAGGGCCGCCGTGAGCCAGGCGGCGCCGTACGCGCCGAGGAAGTAGAAGCCGTGATGGCCCAGGCTGAACATGCGACCCCAGCCGTTGATGAGGTTCAGCGAGAGGGCGAGGAGCGCGAACAGGCCCACGAGGATGACCTGATCTGTCAGCCACAGATCGAGCTTGATGGCCAGCGGCAGCTGCAGGACCCCCGCGTCCATCAGACCTTCTCCCGCTGCGGCTTGCCCAGCAGGCCCGTGGGCTTGACGAGCAACACGATGATCAAGAACACATAGGCGAGCGCGTCTTGGAACGCCTTGGCGTCAGCCCAGCCCAGCTGCTCGAGCAAGGCGGGAATCGCGAACTCGGCTACGCCGAGCAGCAAGCCTCCGACAATGGCGCCGGGGATCGAGCCGATGCCCCCAATCACTGCGGCAATGAACGCCTTGAGGCCGGGGATCCAGCCCGTGAGCGGTTTCACGGAACCGTACGTTGCGCAGTACGCCACCCCGCCGACGCCGGCCACGAAAGCTCCCAGAAAGAACGTCGCAGCCACGATGAGGTTGATGTTGATGCCCATGAGTCGCGCCGCATCCGCGTCCTCGGACACGGCGCGCATGGCGCGCCCCATGCGCGTGCGCTTCACCAGCCACCACAGGACGGGTGTCCAGAGCAGGAGCGCGAGCAGGACGAAGCCTTGCTTGCCCTCCTTCGTAAGGTCGGGGGTGCGATACACGCGCTCGATCCCCTCGGCACGGAGCGCTGCCTTGCGCGCCGTGTCGATTGCGTCCCCCTTGAGCACGACGGCCTCGACGCGTTCGCGGATCTTGTAGTCCGCGTCGGCCTTGGCGGGCAAGTCGTCCACGTACAACCAGATGCCCGGCTCGGGGTACGCGCGCGCGCCCGCGCCCCAGACCTGGACGGCGAGATTCTGCAGGAAGAAGCTCACCCCCACCGCCGTGAGCAGCGCCGCGATGCGCCCCGCGCGCCGCACGGGGCGATACGCCAGCCGCTCGGTCAGCACAGCGAGGAGCGCCGCGGCGGTTGCCGCGAGGGTGATCGCCACCAAGAACGCCAAGAGGATTGGCAGGGGCTGCGGGAGGTCGACCTCATCCACGCCCAGATCGCGCAACGCGAAGTAGCCTACGAACGCGCCGACCATGAAGAACTCGCCGTGGGCGAAATTGATCAGCTTGATGATCCCGTAGACCATCGTGTAGCCGAGCGCGATGAACGCGTAAATCGCCCCGAGTCCCAGGCCGTCCAGTAGTACGTCCGCTAGCACCGTCGTGTCCCCGCGATCAGGGCTTGATCGTGCTGTGGAACTTCTTCGCGCCGCCTTCGACCTTGACGATCACCAGGGGCTTGTTCGGCGTGCGGTCCGGGTTGTCCAGGCTGATCAGCCCCGTGATGCCCTTCACGTTCTTGGTCGCTCCGATCGCCGTGTTCAGCTCCGCGGCCGACTTCGGATTGGCGCAGCGCTTGGCGGCATCCATCAGGACGAAGAGCACGTCGTAGCCGAGGGCCGCCATCGCCCCGGGCTCCTTGCCGAACCGTTCGCGGTAGCGCTCAGCGAAGGCCTTGACGGCGGGCTCGTCGGGCGCATCCGGCGCAAAGTGCGTGCTGAAGTAGATCGGATTCTGCGCATCGCCGATCAGGGTGAGAAACTCAGCCGAGTCCAGCCCATCGCCGCCGATGACGGGCTTGCCCTCCCAGCGGGCCTTGGCCTGCTTGATCATCGGGCCGCCATCTTCGTAGTAACCCGAGATGAAGATCACGTCAGGATTGGCGTCGGCCACGCCTTGGATCACGTTGCTGTAGTCGGCGTTGCCCGCCTTGAAGTACTCGAAGTGCGTCGTGCCGCCGGCGGCCTCGAAGGCGCCTTTGAAGTTGTCGGCAAAGCCGCGCGAGTAGTCGGACTCGTTGTCCACGCAAACTGCGGCGCGCTTCCAGCCATTGCTCAGGGCGAAGGTCGCCAGGACGCCGCCTTGCACGCTGTCCTTGTAGCAAATGCGGCTCAGCCAGGGGTTTCCCGTTGTGAGGTTGTCGTTGGTCGAGGCCGGCGTAATGCAGGGCGTACCGTTTTCCTTGGCGGCGCCGGCGATCGTCTTGGTGTTCGACGACGCGACCGAGCCCAGGAGGACGTGCGCGCCTTCGAGCTCCATCAGGGTCTTGGCCTGGGTCTGCGCCTCCTGGGGCGTGGACTTCTCGTCCTTCAGAACGAGCTTGAACTTGATGTTCGTGCCGGCCTGGCGCAGGTCGGCCTCGGCCAGTTGCAAGCCGTTCCAAGACTCCTCCCCGTAGGTCGCCTGGGGGCCGGTCATGGGCAGCACGACGCCGATGACGAGGCCGTCGTAGTCGTCGCCGCAGCCGGCGGTCCCCAACAGGCCAAGGCAGGTCGTGAGCAGAAGCAGGACTCGTCCGAGGCGCGCCATGGGGGATCTCCGGGGGGGTGCGGGCAGGAGGAGTCTAGGGGTTGCCCTCCGGCGGGACAAGCGCACGCCGCGCCACGGCGAGAACGTTGCCCTCCGGATCGGCGAAGTACGCGACATCATCGCCCCAGTCCTTGCGCACGACCGGCCGCAGCATCCGCGCCCCCAGCGCATGCAGCCGCTCGATGACCCCGTCCAGGTCCTCGCAGCGCAGGTAGAGCTCCGCCCCGGTGAGTGCTCCCGCGGCTGGCGCCGGCGGCTCTTGGCCCGTGTTCAGGCCGAATCCGCGCCGTTCATAGAACGCCACGCCGCGGCCGTCGGGGAGCGCCAGTTCCACGTAGACGGGAAAGTCCGCGCGGCGCGTCCAGCCGAAGGCCCGCTCGTAGAAGACGACCGAGCGCTCCACGTCAGTGACCGCGAACACCGTCAGGACGTGATGCGTGGGCTTCATCACCCCAGCCTACCGCGTGGGGCTTGGCGCTCGGTGGCTAGCCGCCGCTCCATCGTAATCTGCACGTGCTGGCGGCGGAAGCCGAACTCCTCGTTGAGTCGCAGCATGGGATTATCGATCTCGTTCAGCGCGACGATGCGCTCGATACCGCTCGCGCTCGCGTAGACAATCGTTGCGCGCTTCACGGCCCGCGCCAGTCCGCGCTGGCGATGTGTGCGCAGCACGCCCGTAAGCCCCGCGAAGGCGTAGCCTGGAAGCTCGTCGTACACCAGCAGTTGGCTGATGGCCACGGGACTGCCCGTGGCCAACTCCCGCACGATGAACGCCGCCTCGGATCGAAACTGCGTCGGGTCGGCGATGCGCTCAAGGAAGCGCTCCCAGGACTCCGTTCGCACGGGCCCGAGGAATGGAATGTCGGCCACGACGGCTCCACTCAGCACGTAGAGTTGGCGCTGCCAATCGGGGTCGTCCGCGGCCCAGTCGCGGGCGCTGAGTACCTCGTACCCGGCGGCGACCTCCCCAGCGCGCGTTCTCTCGATGACCGGAAGAAAGTCTGCCGCCAACAAGTGGCTCAGGACCGTGCGCTGCGCGGCCTCAAACCCGTGGCGCTCATAGAACGCCAGCATGTCGGGCGTGGTGTCGCGCGCGTACGCCACGAGCACCGGCGGCGCGTGGGTGGCCAGCGGCACGGCGAGCCCGGCATACAGCGCGTCGAGTACCGCACCGCGGTCGGGACCCGGCGCGGTAGCGAATCCGAGCTGCAACTGTCCCGGCTCCCCCGCGACCTTGCAGGCGCTGAACTCCGCCATGCCTACCAAGATCTCCGCCCGCCACGCGACAACCCGCCCCGCCGGGGCCGAGCCCGGCTCCCCGTCGCGGCGGCGCCAGATGGAGCCCACCCGCGGCATGTCCGGGTGCTCCGCCGTCCAGAGGGCACCCAGCGCATCGTAGTCATCGGTGGCGGGATCGAAGGGGCGGACGGTCAGCGCGGTCATCGGCACAGCCTACTTCGGGTCCGGCGGCATCCACTTGGGCAAGGACGCCACGGCGCCGCGCGCCGCGTCCGACACGGGGATCCCCCACGACTCGAAGAACGGCCCGAGGTCGTGCCCGACGGTCTTGGACATCCGCACGAGCCACTGATCGCGCTTGTCGTCGTCGGTCTTCGGGCGGGCCACGTCGGGCAAGTCGCGGTACTCCGCAAACACGCGCTTGTACGCGTCCCAGCCGAACGCCGTGCGCAGGTGCTGATACATGATCAGCGCCGTGAACGGCTGGGCCTTCCAGAGACCAAACGCTCGGCCGCCGATCTCGTAGGCGGTGCGATTCTTGTAAATGGACTCGGTACTCATCGCCTCGTGGCCGATGCCCTTGGAGCACAGCGTCTCCATGAGGTAGAGCGAGTACAGATTGCACGTCACCTCGGTCGTCCCGTCGAACGTCCACTCAGGACGCTGATGGTTGTGGCCCATCTCGTGAAACATGCCCCAGTCGCCGGCGGTGGAGAGCGTGGCCAAGTCCACGAACCGGGGTGCCGCGTCGAGATGCGTCATGATGGGATAGCCGGCGTGCATGTAGCCCGCGCTGATCTGCACGTCCGCCACGTAGCGCTCAGGCCGGGCGCGCTCGTGCGGGATCGCGGAGAGATCGGCGCAGCCGTCCATCATCCGATCCCACCACAGCATGAGCGCCTCTGGATCCTCGAGTCCACGCACGTGCTCGGAGGGCACCGTGATGATCAGCTTGGCCGACTCGAGCTCCGCCCAGGGGGCCGGAGCGGCGCGAAGGGACTCGCGCCACGCTTCGTTCGATGTGGTACCGAGCACGAAGTGTGGCGCCGGTACGACACCGCGCAGCTCGATGTCCACCGTGCCTGCCGAACCTCCTGGCGGTACGACGACGTACACCAAGCCCCCATAGGCATTGCCATGCTCAGTCCGCTCGTCATCGAGCGGCCGTTGGACAGTGATCTCCGGCACGCGGCTCCAGCGCGCGTGGTGCCAGAGGGCGTCTTGGTGTGCGCCGATGCGCAGCTCCAGTCCTGCCCCGACGCTCTTCGAGGGCACACGCACCGCAACGACCTCCCCCGCGGGCGCGTAGGCGCCCGTGGAGTGCCAGCCCGGTACCGACAGGTCCACGGCATGAGTCACGCGCACCGTGCGGGTGCCGCGCGGCACATCGCCGGGAAACGCCGCCGCGGCGGGATGCGCCTTGATCTTCGCTGGCGGAAGCAGCCGATCCCGCTGCACCTGCAGGGTGAGGAGCAACTTGCCCAGGCCATGCTCGTCGCCCAGCGGCCGTGCCGCCGTCGGCACGTAGCGGGGATCGTCGGCATGCTTGAGCAGACGCCCGAGTCGCGGCAGCAGCAACTTGTCGGCGGCGGGTAGTTCGCGGATGGCGCGCGCCACCGTAGAGACCGCGAGCGCCGCGTCGGCGGGCACGAGCGGCGCGTCGCCCTCGTCGTGCGCGAGCAGGGCCTCGAGCGCGAGGCCGGCGTGGCTCAACGCAGGCGCGGGCTCGCTCACAGTCAGCGCCCCTTCCGACGGCTTCTCTAGGTAGTCGCCACCCCAAACCAGCCCGGCGGGTGCGAGCAGGCGATTGCACGGGTTGTCCTCGGCCAGTCGCAATCTGGGGTTCAGCTGCTGCCAGCCCCAGCCCGGCATGCCCGACACCACGCCCAGGCCCGCGCGGATGCGGCGCGTCATGACCTCGACCTCTGCCTCGGTCAGTTGCGCGAGGTGGGTGAAGACCACGTCCACGTCGCGCAGCCGATCGGTCCAGTCTGGACCGTCGAGGGTAACGACGGAGAAGCCCACCGCCGTGAGGCCAGGTCCGAGGTCCTTCCATTCCCGCACGCCCACGCGTGCCCCGGACTTGCCGCCTGCCCACGCCGTGACATTGGCGATGAGGCGGCGCGTATCCCCCACCCGCAGCGCGCCCTCAGCAAAGTAGCCGTGACCGAACAGGACGGCTCGACCACGCCCGTACCGCGCGGCGCCCACAAGCACCGCCGGGCGGCCACTCACACGACCCGCGATGACCGGGAACGCGTCGGGCCCAAACACGGTGACGTTGCCCGGGATGCCCGGCATGGCGACGGAACCCACGCCTTCGAGCATGGCGGCGACATCTCGCGTGTCGCCCGCGGGCAGAGCAGGCCCGTCGGCGGCAGACTCGCGAGGTCCCACAACCAGGAGAGTCAGGAGGATCGCGGCGAGGCGGATGGCCGGGGCGGTTCTCATGCGCGCATGGCTCCGGG
>JAQBWE010000100.1 GCA_027625315.1 Planctomycetota bacterium | reverse complement strand
CGCGGCGCGCATCTGGCCCGACCGCTGGGAGACCGCCGACACCCTGTGTGTGCATCGCCGCCGCGACGTCGCCCTGGCGTTCGCCCGTGCGATGCCTGAGCCCGAGGGCCCGCGCCTGCTGGCCTATCTCACCGCCCGCGGCGAAGCGCCGCCCCATGCGGAGGTGCGCGTCGCCCTCGCCCAGGCGCGCCAGGCCTTGGAGGCGCCGGAGCCCGCCGCCCTCGACGTTGCGGATCGCACGCTGGCGGCCGTCGCCAGGCAGGGTGATGACTGGGAGCAGGCGCGCGTGGCGCTCGTGCGCGGACTGCTCGCGCGGCAGCGCGGACTGTTCGCAGCGGGGCTCGAGCAACTCGGCGCGGCCGCGGAGCAGGCGGAAGCCTTGGGTTGGTACGAGGGCGCTGCGTCCGGTTTCCTGCGCGCCGGCTTCTGTGCCTTGGCGCTGGATGACGTCGCTTCGACCCGCGAGGCGTGGGAGCGCCACCGTTCCGTGGAAGCCGCGCGCGGTTCATTCGACGGCGAGGCCGGCGCGCTCGGCAACCTCGGCGGTCTCGCGGGCGAGGTGGGCGACTATCCCGCGGCCGACGCGCGGCTTACCGACGCGTTCGTTCTGTTGCAGCGCCTGGAGGCCAGCCAAGTCGGCGACGCGCTGCGCGATGTGTTGCTCAACCTCGCCGAGGTCGCCAAGCGCCGGGGCCGATGGGCGCTTGCGCTCGAGCGCCTCGATGCGGCCCTGCGACTCGTCGACGCGCGTAGTGCGCCCGAGGCCGCTGCGTTCGCTCGCCGCAGCGAGGCCGAGCTGGCCGTCGCGGTGGGCGATGTCGAGCGCGCCCTGCGCACGTACGACGCGAGCGAAGCGCTCTATGCCTCGCTCGCTGCCGAACCGGGGCTGCCGCCCGACCGGGTGCAGGAGATCGAGCTCAGCCGCCTGCTGGTCCGCGCGGGGCGCGGGCGTGCGCTCATGGCCGCGGGTCAGCTCGACGAAGCGCGCACCCTGTTCGCCGGGGTGGCCCCGGCGCTCGTAGCTGCAGGGGGCTTTGCGGCCGCGTGCCGGGCCTTCGACAATCTTGGCGTCATCGAGTTGGCCGCCGGGCATGTCCAGCCCGCGCGGGAGGCATTCGAGGCTGCGCTTGCGAGTGCCACACGCGCCGATGACCGGCGCGCGGTTGTGAACGCGACCCAGAACCTCGCCGACGCGCACCTGGCGGCGGGTGATGTCGAGCGCGCCAGCTCGGGGCACCGCGATGCGTTGCGCGAGGCCCGTAGCTTGGACGCACCGCTGCTCGTGGCCGATGCCCACGCGGGGCTCGCCCGCGTTGCGCTCGCGCGGGGCCACGCAGGCACCGCGTTCTCCGAGGCGCAGGCGGCGGATGAGGCGCTGCGCGGCTCCCTCGCGGGCCTCTCCACCGTGCAGTCACCAGGTGCACGTGAGCGCTACGCAGCGATCTACGAGACCGCCCTTGGGAGTGCCGTGGTGCTGAAGGACGCGGGCAAGGTGGCCTGGGCCATCGAGCAGGGCCGCGCGGCCGCGCTCTTGCTCGCGCTGCAGGGCCGCGAGGAGATTCGCGATGCCGTCGTGCCGGCCGGGCTCCTGCGTGAGGAGCGGGCGGCGGAACGCGAGATCGCGGAATCGCGCTGGCGGATCGCCCGCGCGCAGGCGACCGGTGACCTGAAGCGCCAGCGCGACGCGAAGGAGGCGCTGGAGCTCGCCGAGGATCGCAAGCGCAAGGCGGTGGACCAGGTCCTGCTGGCTGCGCCGCTCGCCGCCAACATGCTGCACGGTCGGGTCGATGCGCTGGCCGCGACGCGCCAGCGCCTCGCCGCCGGCGATGTGCTCGTGTCCTTCGGGTACACCGAGACGAACCTCATCGCGCTACGCGTGACGCCGGCCGGCGCCGGCATCCTCGACCTCGGTCCGCGTGCGGCCATCGAGGATGCGCTCGACAGCCTCGTCCTCAACGATCCCGATACGCCGGTAGACGCGCAGGCCGAGCAGTTGCTGCAGTTGCGGATCGTCAAGCCGCTCTCGTTGGCGGCGAGCGATCGGCGCGTGATCGTGTCTCCTGCGGGCCGGCTGGCGTACGTGCCGTGGCCCATCTTGTTCGGGGAGCGCGAGACGTTCAACGTGCCCTCGGCCACGACGCTCGCGGGGCTGGCCGCGCGCGGCGGTGCGCGCGGTCGTGGCGTGTTGGGGGTGGGCGCGCCGAACTACACGGGCCGTGAACGCGGCCTCACCCCGCTACCCCACGCGGAGGCGGAGCTGAAGGGGGTCGCCACGCGGGCGCTGCTCGCCGACGAGGCGACGGAGGCGGCCGTACGCGCGATTGCTGCGGAAGGCCAACGCTGGCGAGCCGTGCACTTCGCCTGTCATGCCACGGTCGATCGCGAGCATCCGCTGCGCGGTGCGCTTGCTCTTACACGAAGCGCGGATGGCGCCGATGACGGCTACCTGACCGCGCTCGAGGTGTTGCGGCTGCCCTTGCAGGCGGACTTGACCATCCTCTCCGCGTGCGCCACGGGCCGCGGCCGCGTTCTGCGCGGCGAGGGGCTGGTCGGACTGCCCAGCTCCTTCCTTGCCGCGGGCAGCGACGCCGTACTCGTGAGCTTGTGGAAAGTGGATGACGAGGCGACGGCCGCGTTGATGCAGGCTTTCCATCGGCTCTGGAACGCGAGCGACGAGCCGGCCGTCGCGCGTAGCGCGAGCCAGGCGCTCGCGCGCGCGCAGGCGACCGTGCGTGCGGATCCTCGCTGGGCGCACCCCTACTACTGGGCTGCGTGGGTGCAATGGGGCAACCCGCGCTGAGGACGCGGTCCGTCCCTGGGCCTACGGCCAGACGACGTGGATGCCGACGCCGTAGGGCGCGGACGGATCGTTGAGAGCCACGATCTCGATGACGCTGTTGCTGGCAGGCGGCATGTGGCTGGTGCTCTCATTGAGCGTCACATCACCCATCGGCACGCCCGGCTGCCCCGGCGCGCTCACGTGCATCGTGACCATCAGCGCGTTGACCGTGGCGAGCGCCGGGCTGAGCGGCGTCATCTGACCCTGCGGCGCTCCCGGCTGGTGGATCGGCACGGGCTGGGCGGGCACCGGCTGTCCACCGCTGGTCACGCCACCGGCGCCGGCCTCCGCCGAGCTGATCTTGCCCGTCTCGTCGCGGAATCGGAAGGCACCAAACTCGGTGGCTCCACCACCGCCCAGTTCATCGACATCGGCCATCGGGATCTCCTCCGTAACGGATTACGCGCTGCTCAAAGGGGCACGCGACGCGTACCACTCAGCAAGTCCGCGCGCGGCTAGCGGGTTTGCCCCATTCGCGCAACCGCACCGGCCCCTCAGCAGGCTAACGAGGTGCGAAGATGACCGCCGTGTGGACGGGCCGCACGCGCGCGACCTCGGATTCACCGGCGACGATCTCGGTGGTCGCGAGATCGACGACCACGCCATCGACGAGCATGCGCTTGGACGAGCCGCCGTCCAGGTTGGCGGCGCGGACGCAGCCCAACTGCAGCATCAGGCGGCCGGCGTCGGCGAGCGTCATGCCCAGGGCGCGCTCGACGTGTCGGCCGTCGATGGCCGCCGCGAGCACGCGCCCTTCGGCGTCCACGCCAATGGCCATGCGCGCGAGCAAGTTGCGGTCACCCGTCTCGTCCTGCGAGAACGTGATTGGCGGGGCGGTGCCCCACAGATCCTCCGCGCGCATGTCCAGGACGAGCCGGCCGTCCTCGATGAGCATCGGCCCGCCAGCGATCCCCGCGGTCACGGGCTCCTCGCCGAGTAGGGGCACGGCGTAGGTCAACGTCGCGCCCGCGACCAACGTGTCCGGCCACGACCCGGCGAGCGTCGCGACGAAACCGTTCAGCGGAACGGGGAGTGAGCGGCCGACGGCGAGGACCGTTCGGCCCACGACGGCGAGCGATGGCATCGCGGGTCCGACCTCGGCCTGCGCACGATTGCACACGCTCGCGAGCTCCAGCGCGTGCTCGCCGAGCCGTACGCGCACGGACTCCATGCCCAGCGCGCGGACATCGGCCACCTTGTCGGCCACGAGCAGGCTCGCGCGGCGAAACGTCGGCGGATTGCGCACCTCGCCGTCGATCACGAGCAGTCCGACGGCGTCGTGCCGCGCGCTGGGCGGCTCAATGTCGGTTTCGGAGTACAGGAAGAAGCCTCCGGAGATTGCCGCGCGCGCGCGCGAACCGACGGCCTCCGGCAGGGCGTGTCCGGCGCTGGCCGCGTCCGCGAGGTCGGCGACTTGGATCTCGACGCGCGCGGGATCGATGCGCAACAGGTTGGCGTGCACCGGCATGCCGTCGGCGAGGCCATCGATGCACGCGTGTTCGAGGCCCGGCGCGATGGTCCGCCAGCGTGGCGCCGCGACGAGCTCCTCGAGCTGGCGCGGCGTCTCAACCCACTCGGGATGCCGCAGGCGCGCGGCGAGGCTGTAGTAGAAGTCCGCCAGGGCGCGGACGCGGCGTAGGCGCGGTGGGGGTGCCGCGAGCATGCCGTCCAGCCGCACGCGCAGACCCACCCGCAGGATCCGGGCGGCCGGCGTTCCCAGCCGACGGAGGATGCCCTCCACGGCCAGCGCTCGCCGCGCGAACGTGCCGGGCTGCGCGCCATCGGCCTCCTCGCCGAGGAGGGTCGCAACACCCGTGTGATCCAACGGCGGCGGCCAAGCGGCCTCGAGGGCCTCGAACCCTAGAGCCCAGGCGCTCTCCGGCGGCGCGGGGGGGCCGCCGCGCGGAAAGCCCGTCGCAAAGGCCGCCAGATCGTCGGTCACCCACGCCGGGACGGCGTGGGTCGCGGCGAATTCCCGGCAGGCGTCGATCCAGGTGGGGGGCGGCATGGCGGGAGAGGGTACCGGGCGATAGCGTCCGAATCGTCCCTGGGGGGCTTGACAGGGCTACAAAATTTGGGAAAAAAAGCCCAATGGCATCGGACGCCGTCGCCCTCGCCGCCGCCCTTGACCGGCTCCTCGAGCCGCTGGTCGAGGTCCTCCTGCGCGGGGGTGTGCCGCACCGGGCCTTCGCCGACCTCGCGAAGCGGGCCTACGTGCGCGTAGCCGAGCGCGAGGGTGCTGCGGACGGGCGTGCCCCGAGCGTATCCAGTCTCGCGGTCCGCACCGGCCTGACCCGCAAGGAGGTCAGCCGCCTGCGGAACCTGCCGCCACCGCCGCCTGAGGAGACCAGCGCGCGCTACAACCGCGCGGCGCGCGTCCTCACCGGCTGGGTGCGCGACGAGCGCTTCCAGGCAGGCGGCGAGCCGATCGACCTCGAGTTCGACGGCGAGGGCGCCACCTTCGCGACGCTCGTGCGCGCCTACGCCGGCGATGTGCCCCCGCGGGCTGTGCTCGATGAACTCGAGCGCGTGGGTGTCGTCGAGCGCACGGAGGCGGGACGCGTCCGCCTGCTGCGGCGCGGCTACCTGCCCAGGCGGGGCGAAGCGGAGCGGCTCCAGATTCTCGGTGCCGACGTCGCGGGCTTGATCGGCACCATCCGCCGCAACCTCGACGCCGAACCGGACGATGCGTTCTTCCAGCGCAAGGTGTTCTACGACAACCTCGCCGCCGGCGCGTTGCCCGCGCTCCGCGCTTTGAGCGCTCGCGAGGGGCAGGCCCTGCTTGAGCGCTTGGACGCGTTCATGGCCGAGCACGATCTCGACGTGCATCCCGACCCAGGCGAGGCGGGCGGCCGACGTGCGGGCATCGGCCTCTACTACTTCGAGGAACCGCCGCAAGAGGTGACGCCGTGACCCGTTCGACCTGCCTTGGCTTTCTGACGTTGCCGCAGTTCACGGGCCCGGAGGGTCGCGAGCTGCGCGAGCTTCTGGAGGCGTTCATGGCGCGTCACGACGTGTTGCGAAGCGGCGCGGTCCCGGCCGACGGCGCGATCGGCATCTACTACATCCGAGAGATCGAATCTGATCGAGAGGTGGCCCAATGAACCCCCTACGCGTCATGTTGGCCTGCGCTGCGCTCACGGCGCTCGCCGCCTGTGGCGGCGGGTCGGCCACGGTCGGCGGCGGCATCGGCGGCACGGGCAAGCCCGGCGTGAAGTTCGGCGGCGTCGGTGTCGGTGGTGCCGGAGTCTCCGTCGGCGGCACGCTCTTCGACACCACGGCCGCGATCGTGCAGATCGGCGGCACGAGCGCGACAGTGGACGACCTGCGCGCAGGTCACGTTGCGCTGGTCGCGGGCCTGATCGACGGCGCAACGGGCGTCGCTGATCACATCTCGGTCGAAGAAGTCGTGAAGGGCGTGCTGCAAAGCCGCCCGGGTGTGAACGTGCTCAAGGTGCAGGGCCAGGTCATCGAGATCGACGAGCGCACTGTGTATGGCCCCGGCATTGCGCCTTCATCTGCCGACGGACTCGTGGCCGGGGACTTGCTCGAGATCTGGGGCTTCGTGAAGGGCGAGGGGCTCGTGCGCGCCACGCGCATCGAACGCGAGTCCAGCCTCTCTGAGATCCGCATCGTGGGCATTGCGCGCAATGTGGACAAGGGCGGCGACACGTTTGACATCGGCACGCAGCCCATCGACCACGGCGCGGCCGACGTATCGAAGCTGCCTACCGGCGATCCGGAGGAAGACGAGCTCGTGCGGGTACGCGGCGGCGCTGTCCTCGGCGGTCAGGGTGAGGTGGTCGCCACGCGCGTGGAGCCGTACGAACTCGAGAACCAGGACGACGACGATGAGGCTGGCCTTGAGGGCTTTGTGACGGCCGTGTTCCCAGGGACCGGCTTGCGGCTCGGCGCCACGAAGATCCTGACGCACCCGGCCACCGTGTACGTGCACGGCGAGGCGAGCGATCTCGCGGTGGGCGCCGAGGTCGAGGTCGAAGGCCCCGTCGAGGGTGGCGCCGTGCGCGCCCGGCGCGTGCTGTTCCGGGCCAGCGTGCGCCTCGAGGGCGACGTGGCCGTGATGGCGGGCGATCTGCTCGGCCTGGAGACGCTTAGCGGCGTCGTAATTCGTGTCGACGGCTTGACCCTCTACAAGGGTCTCGCCGCGACGTTCGGTGATGTGCAGGTCGGTGACCACGTGGAGGTCCGCGCGCGCCGCGGCGGTCCGACCACGGTGGTGGCGGTCGAAGTTCGCGAGACCGCCGCCAACACCGATCTCTTGATTCAAGGTCCGGTCGACGGGGTGCCTGCCCCATCGAACCCCCTGTTCTCGATCCTGGGCGTGACGATCGACACGTCCGGTATCGCGGCGGGGCAGTTCGAATCCCCAACAGGTGCTCCGCTCGACCGGGCCGGTTTCTTCGCCCTCCTGAGGGCCGGCCTGACCGTGCAGGTCTCCGGTGAGAAAGCAGGTGGCGTGGCCATATGGGACGAAGCCGAACTTGATGACGACTAAGCGCCCGCGACCGGTGAGGGGTTCGTGCGACACTACCCGCATGACCACACGCGCGCTGTTGGCGGCTTTGTTCCTCATGCTGGCCTCGACCGCCGGCTGGCTCATGCACGCCGGGGCCGAGGATGACGAAGGGACCGCGGGCATCACTTGGCTGAGCGACCTCGACGCCGCCCGCGATGCCGCGCGTGCGAGCGGCCGGCCGCTCTTTGCCGTGTTCACCTGAGAGCCCTGAAAGGACTGCAAGTCCTTCGACGGGCAGGTTGTCCGTCCCACCCCTGAGCTCATCGCCGCCGCGGAGAAGTACGTCTGCGTGCGCGTGACGAACATGAAGGGCGTGGACGTCAGCACGTTCGACTTCAACTTCGATCTCACCTTCGCCGTCCTGCTCATGCACGCCGACGGCACGATCCACCACACGTTCGCCGGCCGCGACCACACCGACGCGCAGTCGCACCAGTCCATGCGTTCCCTCGTGGATGTGCTTGAGAAGACGAGTGTCGAGCACGCGGCGTACGCGCGCGCGCCCAAGCCCCCTACGGCGAAGAAGCCGCAGACCGTCGAGGGGTCGCCGTGGATGAAGAAGCGGCCGAAGCAGCCCGAGTGCTACCACTGCCACATGGTCAACGACGGGCGCTTCGGCGAACGGCAGGAGCGCGGCCAGTTCGAAACGAGCGACGTGTTCACGTGGCCCGACCCGGCGCAGGTGGGACTGACGCTCGACCGCGACGTCCAGACGCGCGTCACCGCCGTGGCGGAGGGCTCCGCCGCCGCGCAGGCGGGGCTGCTCACGGGCGATCGCCTACGTACGCTCGACGGGCACCGCGTGCTGACGTTCGGTGACATCCAGCGCGTGCTCGACGCCCAGCCGAGCGCGGGCGCCACCTTGCCCGTCACCTGGCTGCGGGGAGACGAGGAAGGCAGCGGGCGATTGAAACTCGCGCGCGGCTGGCGCGTGCCGAGCCCCTTGCTGTTCGCGTGGCGCTCGTCCAAGTGGGTGCTGTCGCCGAGGCCTGGGTTCGGCGGCCCGGCGCTCTCCGCTGAGCAGAAGCGCGCACTGGGGCTGCCAGAAGCGCCGTTTGCGTTTCGCGTCAACTACATCGTGACGTGGGGCGATCACGCGTACACCGGTCGCAACGCCCAGAAGGCGGGCTTGCGCAAGGGCGACATCGTGTTGTCGATGGCGGGCACGAACGACTTTCAGTCGATCGATCACGTGCACGCCTGGTACCGACTGACGCAGAAGGTGGGCACGACGATCCCCGTCGAGATCCTGCGCGGAGATGAGCGCAAGACGCTGCAGCTCCCGGTGATTGAGTGAGCCCTCTCGCTAGCGGGCTTTGAGCTCAACAAACACAGACGCGCTCCCGCCGGGCTTGCCGCCGACGGTGGCCTTGTGGTGCGTGCCTGGACCGGAGTCGCCCGCTTCGAGCACCAGGATGTCGTAGGTGCCGTCGGACAGCGTGAACTCAGCGCTCCCGCGCGCGTCGGTCGTTCCCAAGCGCTCAGGCGCGGGGTCGGCGCGCGGGGAATGTTCCTGGGTTGCGCGCAAGATCACGTGGGCGCCGGCGACGGGCCGGCGGCGTCGATCGACGACGCGCACGAGCACTGGCCGACCCGGCAGGAGCTGGATCGTCTGAGGCCGGAACTGGCTCTCCGTGCTCAGGATCACGCTCTGGTGGTAGCCGTCCTCCGCATCGACGTAGAGTCGCACGGGCACATCCGGCAGGCTGGCGAACATGAACTCGCCCGCCTCGTTCGTCCGCGTGCTCCGCTCCGTCCACGGCTCGGTGGTCCGCACGCGAGCGCCATGGGCCGGGGCGCCATCCGGACCCAGCACGATGCCGCGCCGTGGATTGGTCTGCTGAAAGAACAGGGTGCCGACATCGCGCACCTCGCTCGGCCGGAACGCCGTCCTGTCCTCGACGACGATGGGCACGAAGCCGGCGGTTTCAAAGATGAACTGCAGGTGGCCCATGCCCGAGTACGGACCCTGGATGCGAAAGGCACCCTCCTCGTCCGGCTGGACGCGGCGCCACTCGCGCTCCTTCGAGACCAGAATGCAGCACGTGATCTCAGCCCCCGGCGGCGCGGCGACCACCCGCCCGATGATGACCGGGCCGTCTTCGAGGACGATCTCGACCGGCCCGCGGCCCACGCGAAATGCTGGGCTGCTCCACGGGTCGTACTTCATGGACGTGTGTGGCAGATCGCGCGCGGCCACTTGCAGGGTGCCGGTGGCGGACTGCACGCCGAGTATTCGAAAGCGCCCCCGATCGTCGGTGCGCATTGTGATCAACTGGTACGGCGCAGCGCCGAACCAGCTGACCTCGGCCTTCGCGATGGGCGCGCCCGCCCGGTCGCGCACGGTGCCCGCAATTTCGTCGCCGCCGGGGAAGGTCAACTCAAGGAGCTCTCGCCGGCCCGCCCTGAGCTCGATCTGGCCACGCTGCACTTCGCGCCCGGGAATATGGGCCTCGATGTCGTACGTGCCCGGCGACAGCCCTTCCAGCCGCAGGACGCCGCGGCTCCAGGGAACGTCGGGTCCTAGCAGGATCAGGCGGCCCTCGTGGACGACCTGCACCTCGGCGTGGCCGACCGCTTCACCCGCGCCGTCGCGTAGAGCGACCTCGATCGTGCCGGGTTTGGTCACCACGAGTGTCACGTTTCGGACTTGGTCTTCCTCCGTGAGCCGCAGCTCGGGCCCCGCGACGACATGGCGGGGGCCGAGCACCGCGACAGGGCGCCACGCATCGGGGAACTGCACATCCACAAACGAGCAGCGCCCGTCGGCATCCGTCAGGGCGGACGTACTGCGGGCCCGCCGGATCTGCGTCGTCGTGGGCGTCGGCCCGGGCTCGGGGGCAACTAGATCGATCGGAGCTCGCTCCGCCGGGACAAGCTCAACCCGCACGCCCGCCCTCGGCTTCTCGTCGTCGGCGACGACGCGCACATCCAGGCGCCCGCCCCCGCCGATGGTGAGTTCAAACGACTTCGGCGGTGTGAGGTCGAACATCGCTCGCTGGTGACGTGGCACGCGCCCTGGCGCTGCCACCACGATCCAGAGCGGCGTGTGGGGGCGCACGGCTGGCAAGTCAAAGCGCCCCTGCTCGTCCGTCGTGGCGGACGTTACCTCGCGGCCGTAGTCCTCGTTCCACACGCGGACCTGGGCATCGGCCACGGGCTCTTCCGTGCGGGCGTCGCGCACCAGCCCCTCGACGCGCACGCCGAGGTAGAGGCTGATCAACTCTGTGGTGCGCGGCTCGCAAATGATGCGCTGACTGGTGTAGCCGGTCTTGCTCGCGGTCAACACGAGCAGCTTCGCCGCCACGTTCTCAGCGCGCCAACGGCCCCCTTCGTCGGTCGTGCCGAGGAGCGCGCCGTCTTCCCCACGCAGCTCGGCCGCTTCGAGGTACGCCCCGCTGGTGGCGTCGACGACGTGCACGGCGTACGGACTCGGCGGCCCCGCGCGGGTTTCGGCCTC
>JAQBWE010000099.1 GCA_027625315.1 Planctomycetota bacterium | reverse complement strand
CCCCCTTGCCGGCCTCGTCGGCTCCGATGCGCGGGAGGCCGAGCCCGAAGGGATCGGGGCCCGCCGTCAGGCCCGCGCCGCCCGCAGCACGCGGCGCCGCGGTGCCCAGGTCGCGAGCCAGATCGGCCGCGCCCTTGCCCCCGGGCACGCACGAGAGGCCCTTCTTGCCCTCGTAGCAGCTGAGCATCGCGTCGTCGGCGCCCGGCCGCCCCATACGGGCCTGCCGGCCATAAGGGATCGTGCGCTCCTCGAGGACTTCCCAGCCGGCGGCGCGGGCTCGGCGCACGCAGTCGTCGAAGTACGGGCGCAGGCGGCTCATGGTCGCGCAGCGTACGGGGAGGTGGGATCGGCGCGCGGCTACAATCGCCGCCATGCGCCGATCCGTCCTCCTGCTCCTGCCCGCCCTGCTGGCCTTGGCGGCCGCTGACGCGGGTGCGCAAGACGACGTGCGCTGGCGCCTCGGCGCGTCGGAGCTGGCCGTCTACGAGCGGAAGCCGATCCAGGGCAAAGCGGCGAAACCGCCCGCCGCCGCGACCGCGGTCATCACGGTGCACGGGCACGACCTGCGCGACGCCGGTCAGTACAGCCCGGCATCCCCAGTGCGTGGCGATCTGTTCCAGCTGCTCGCGTTCCGCTTGCCGGCGCCCGGGGCCGGGACGACGGCCGTGAAGTTCGACTGGAAGGCCGCCGACGCGGCGCCCATCCGGATCGAGGGCAGTCTGAAGCTCGTCGAAATCGTCGGCAACACGGCCAAGATTACCGGGGCGTACACGTTCAAGCCACGCGGCAAGGTGAGTCGCGAGGACGCCTTTCGCCTGGATGATGGCGTGGTCGAGACCGAGATCATCTTCGACCTCGCCCACGGCGTCATCGAACAGGCTCAGGTGGTGATGGCCTACGAGCGCGAGGACATGCGCCGCGACGGGCCCGAGGCCCTCCTCGATCGCACGCCGGCCTACACGTACAAGCGCACACACCTCGAGCGGCGTTCGGTGGAGGACTTCCAGCCGCGCGTCGATGCCGCCATCGCCAAGGGGCTGGCATATCTGGAGAAGGCGCAGCAGGCCGACGGCACCTGGAAGCCGCACGGCGACTACCAAATCGGAACGACCGCACTCACCCTACTGACGCTTGTGGCCTGCGGGCGGGCGCGCACAGAGCCCTCGGTGGCGCGCGGATTGGCTTGGGTCTTTCAGCAGGAGCCCAAGCGCACGTATGAGCAGGCGACCTGCCTGCTCGCCATCGACCGCGCCTTTACACCGGAGTCCGAGATCGCCGACCGCGTCGCTGGCCGCGCCGTCACACGCCATGAACGCAAGCTCGCGCCCAAGGAGATGGCGTGGGTCCGGCGGACAGCGGCGGCGCTTGAGCAAGGCGCAACGGGCGCTGGGGGCTCCTGGGGCTATCCCGCCGACGGCCGCTCACGCATGACCTTCGACTCATCCAATACGCAGTACGCCGTGCTGGGGCTGCAGGCGGCCACGAACCTGGGCTACGAAGTGGACGAACGCACCTGGCTCGGCGTCATCCGCCACTGCCGCGAGGTGCAGGAGCGCAAGGGTCCCAAGGGCGACGTGTCGATCGTGCGCCAGGGCACGGCCATCCCCGACGAGGCGTCGGCCCATCGCGTCAACGTGCAGTCGTCCGCGAAGATCGCGGGCTTTGCCTACGCGACAATCGACTCGCACGATCACGTCTGCGCCAGCATGACCTGCGCGGGCATCACCATGCTGGTGATTGCCCGGCACGCGCTGCGGTCAAGTGGCAGCAAGCGCTGGGATCGCAAGCTTGAGGCGGAAGTGGACGCACTCATCCTAGGCGCCTGGGGGTGGATGGACGCGCACTGGGCCATGGACCGTAACGCCATGCACCCCACGCATCAGTGGCACGAGTACGCGCTCTACAGCCTCGAGCGCGCCGCGCTGCTGGATGAGGTGAAGCGTGTCGGCGGCAAGGACTGGTACTTCGAGGGCGCGCTGCAGCTCGTTCACCGCCAAGGCAAGAGCGGCGACTGGAACGATCCCGGCGCCGACGCCATCGCACCGACGTGCTTCGCGCTGCTGTTCCTCAAGCGCGGCACCACCCCGCTCGGCGGGCCAGTGTCTGGAAAGTAAGCCCGTCTGGAAAGTGGACCCGCCTGGGAAACAGACCCGGGCCCTGCGAGGGGCTAGACCTCCATGAGGTCTTTGATCTTCCTGTCCACGAGCTCGGTGATCTTGGTCTCGTGACTCTTGGTGAGCTCCTGGATCGACTTCTTCAGTCGCTCACAGTCGTCCTCCGTCAGGGCCTTGTCCTTCAGCGCGGTGTCGGCGTGCTTGTTGGCATCGCGCCGGACGTTGCGCACTGAGATGTGGGCCTTCTCGCCATTGTCTTTCACGACCTTGGCGAGTTGCTTACGGCGCTCCTCAGAGAGCGGCGGGAGGTTCAGGCGCAGCACCTTGCCGTCGGAGTTCGGGTTCAGGCCGAGGTCCGACGCAAGAATGGCGCGCTCGATGTCCTTGATGATCGACGGATCGTAGGGCTTGATCATGATCTGCCGCGGCTCGGGGCAGCCGATCTGGGCCAGCTGACTCAGCGGCGTGGCCGTGCCGTACGCCGTGACATGCAGCTTGTCCACGAGCGCGGGGCTCGCGCGCCCGCTACGCAGGCCGCTCAGCTCGCTCGCCAGATGCTGGACCGCCTGGTCCATGCGCTCTTCCGCGTCCATGAGGTTCTCGTCCGCGTCCATGTCTAGCCCTCCGCGGCGCCGGACGCCGTCTTGCTCACGATGGTACCGATCGGCTCCCCCTGGAGCACGCGCACCAAGTTGCCGTCCACGCCCATGTCGAAAACGACGATCGGCAGGCTGTTCTCTTCGCAGAGCGTGAAGGCTGTCTTGTCCATCACGCGCAGGTTGCGGTGGAGCGCCTCGGTGTAGCTCAGGTGCCCAAAGCGGACGGCGTCCGCGTGCTTCTTGGGGTCCTTGTCGTAGACCCCGTCCACCTGCGTGCCCTTCAGGAGCACCTGGGCACCGATCTCGGTCCCGCGCAGCGCCGCGGTGGTGTCGGTGCTGAAGTACGGCATGCCGGTGCCGCAGGCCAGGATCGTGACCCGCCCCTTCTCGAGGTGGCGGATGCACCGCAACCGGATGTAGGGCTCAGCGACGGCCTTCATCTCGATGGCCGTGAGCACGCGCGAAGGCACGCCCAAGGCCGTCAGGAGATCCTGCAACGCGAGCGCGTTGATGACCGTGGCCAGCATGCCCATCGTGTCGGCGGTCGCCCGCCCCACGCCATCGATGCTCGCCTGCGAGCCACGCAAAATGTTGCCGCCGCCGTTGACGACGGCGATCTCAGTGCCCAGCGCGTGCGCGGCGGCGATGCTCTGGGCCAGGGAGCGTACGCCCTGACCATCCACGGGCTTGCCGGACGGCCCCGAGAAGGCCTCACCGGAGACCTTGAGGAGGACGCGCTTCCAGCGTGCGCCCATGGGACTAAGCCCCAGGCGCGAAGTGCCGGAAGGCCTGGATGGAGCAGCCGCGCTCCTCGAGGACCTTCGTGACCTTCTTGCTGTCCTCGCGGTACCAGCCCTGCTCGTTGAGCACGCGCTGGCCGAAGAAGTTCTTCTCGAGGCGGCCCCGCACGATGCCCTCGACGGCCTGCGCGGGCTTGTTCTTCATGGTCTCGTCCTCGGCGATCTGCTCGCGGAGGAACGTGAGTTCGCGCTCGACCTCGTCCGCCGGGACCTCGTCGCGGTTCAGGACGCCGGGCTTGGCGAAGACGATGTGCTGACAGACTTCCTTGGCCGTGTCGGCGTCAGCCTTGCCCGTCAAGGCGACGAGCGCGCCCTGCTTCTGGTCGTTGTGGATGTAGGCGCCGACGACGCCCTCACCGGTGACCGCGAAGCGGGCGATGCCGCCAATCTGCATGTTCTCGCCGATCAGACCCACGAGAGAGCGCAACGTCGACTCCGCCGTCTCGCCACCACCAAAGTCGGTCGCGAGAGCTGCCTCGAGCGAGTCGAGCCTGCGCTCGGCGGCGACATCAGCCAGCCGCTCGACGAACTCAACGAACTTCGGTGTGTTCTTGACCGGCTCTGTCTCGCAGAGCACCTGCACCATCGTGCCGGTCTTGCCGTCGTCGCTGATGCGGACGGACAGGAGGCCCTCACCGGTCGCGCGGCCCTGACGCTTCTCGGCGGTCTTGAGGCCCAGCTTGCGCAGGGTCTCCATCGCCTTCTCGAAGTCGCCCTCAGCCTCGAGCAGCGCCTTCTTGCACTGCATCATCGGCATGCCACTGGCCTGCCGCAGTTCCATGACCTGCTTGGCGCTGATCTCCATCGCTTCCATCTCCGCGGTCCTTCCTCAGGCCCGAACCGGCCCTTTGGACCGGCCGGCCCCTGCGGGCGGCCCGTCGTGTAGGTCGGCTGCGTGCCGCGTGGGCCCCCGGCTGCGCGAGTGCCCGTCTGCTGATGTACTGCTGTGTGCTGGCCGTCTGCTGATGTGCTGGATTGTCCCAGTCGACCCGTGCGGGCCACCCAGGACGGGAAGCGCGACCTAGGAGGCCGTGCTCCCCTCCTCGCCGCTCGCCTCGCCCTGGGGCGCGACTGCGGCGGGCGTCTGGTCGGCGCCGGCGTCATCGCCGCCGCGCTCGGCGTCCTCGCGCAACTTGTGCTGCCACTCTTCGGTGACCTGCTGGCGCTGGCGCTCCTGCTGGCGGCGCTGTTCGGCTTCTTCGCGCTGCTTCTCGACGGCGCGCTGCTGCTCCGCCTCAACGACGGCCCAGGCCTTGGCTCCCTCTTCGACACCTGCGGCGAGGAGGTCGAGCAGGGTGCTGACGGAGCGCATCGCGTCGTCGTTGCCCGGGATGGCCACGTCGACCACATCGGGGTCGCAGTCGGTGTCGAGGATCGCGATCACGGGGATGCGCATCTTGTTGGCCTCGGCCACCGCGATGTGCTCGCTCTTCGGATCGACGATGACCAGGCAGGCCGGCAGGCGCTCAAGGTCACGGATGCCCTCGAGGTTCTTGAGGAGTTTCTTGCGCTCGTTGCGGATGCGCGCCTGCTCCTTCTTCTTGAGAGCGGAGAGGATGCCGCGCGTCTCGAGGTCCTCGATCTCCGTGAGGCGACCGAGGCGGCTGCGAATCGTGCGGAAGTTGGTTAGCGTGCCGCCGAGCCAGCGCTCCGTCACGAAGGGATGCCCCGTGCGCCGCGCCACCGTGCGGATGGCCTCCTTGGCCGAACGCTTCGTGCCGACCCAGAGGACCTTGCCGCCCTCGGCGGTCACCTTCTCGAGGTAGTGCGTCGCCCGGACGAGGCCGCGCACCGTCTCCTTGAGATCGATGATGTGGATGGCGTTGCGCTTGCCGTGGATGTAGCGCGCCATCTTCGGGTTCCACCGGCTTGCGCGGTGGCCGAAATGAACGCCATTTTCCAGGAGGTTCTCGACGGTGATCTGACTCATTGCGTTCCTTGCCCTCCGGGGGGAGGGGTGCTGCCAAGAGGCTCCCCGCGCCGCCTAGCGGCGGATCGAGGGGCAAGCCCGGGAGTGTAGCGGAGCCCCCTACCCGGTCAAGGCGGGGCGCAGCGCGCGCCCGGGGCCAGCCCCCCTCTGCGGGCGTACCGCCCGGGGCCCTTCGAGCGGGGGCTACGAGTTGCGCGGAACGACGCGCCGGCCCTCAGCGGCGCGCCCCTGGCGGCCCTCGCCGGCCGCGCGGATCGATCCCAGCAACTCGGCGACCAGGGGGTGGTCCGGATAGCGGGCCTCGACCTCGGCCAGCGCCACCTGGGCCGGGCGCCTATCCGAGATCAAGATCGAGAAGATCGCCTGCTTGATGATGTCCACGTCGGCGGCCGCCGCCCCGGAGCGCTGCATGCCGATCGTGTTGCAGGCCCGGATCCGCGCCGGGTGCCCCTCCACGATCGTGAAGGGGTGCACGTCCTGGGTGACGCGGGTGAGCCCACCGACGTAGGCCAAGCGACCGACGGAGGTGAAGTGATGCAGGGCGCTGGCGCCGTTGAGGATCGCGCGGTCACCGATCCGCACGTGTCCCGCGAGGAGCACGTGATTGGCCAGCACCACGTGATCGCCGACCACGCAGTCGTGGGCAATGTGGGCCCCCACCATGAACAGGCCACCAGAACCCACGCGGGTGATGCCGCCGCCCGTAGCCGTGCCGGGATGCACGGTCACATGTTCGCGGAAGTGGTTGCCGTCGCCGATCACGATGCGCGTCGGCTCACCTCGGTACTTGAGGTCTTGAGGCGGGGAGCCGAGCACGCAGCCCGGATGCAGCGTGTTACCCGAGCCCATGGCCACGTGCCCCAGCACCGTCACGTGGGGCATGAGGCGTGTGCCAGCGCCGAGCTCGACCGGGCCGTCGATGACGCAGTACGCCCCCACCTCGACGTCGTCGTGCAGACGCGCGGCAGGGTCAATCACGGCCGTGGGGTGAATGCGACTCATGCGCTGGGCGGCTCCGTGAGGGCAAAGTTGAGACGGGCTTCGGCCACGAGCTGGCCGTCGACCGTGGACCGGCAGCGGACACGCCCGCGACCGCCCGACAGCCGCTGGGTGATGGCCTCAAGTCGGATCTGATCGCCGGGCACCACGGCGCGGCGGAACTTCACGCGGTCGATGCTCAGCAGGACGGGAACCTTGTTGGTCAGCTCGAGCTTGCGCAGGAGCAACAGGCCCCCAAGCTGGGCCATGGCCTCGAGAATGAGCACGCCCGGCATGATGGGTTCGTCGGGATAGTGTCCTTGGAAGAACGGCTCGTTCACGCTGACGTTCTTGATGCCGACCGCCCGCCGGAAGCCCTCCAGCTCGATGACGCGGTCTACGAGCAAGAACGGGTAGCGATGCGGAAGGATGCGGCGGATCTGGTGGTGGTTGAGCCCCGTGCGCGGGACCTCAGCCTCTTCCTCAGGCCGCACGTCGCCGTCGGCACGCGACTGCAGGGCGCGTACGAGGGCGAGATTCGCCGCGTGCCCCGTCCGGTGAGCAATGACGTGCCCCTCAAGATCCGCGCCCAGCAGGAACAGATCGCCGAGTACGTCGAGCAACTTGTGGCGCGCGAACTCGTCGCTCCAACGCAGCTCGTTGCCGATGACGCCGTCCGCGCCGATGACGAGCGTGTTCTCGTGGCTCGCGCCCTTGCCCAGGCCTTGCCCGCGCAAGTACTCGGCCTCGCTCTCCAGACAGAACGTCCGGGCGCCGGCGATCTCAGCCCGGAAGCGATCAGAACCAACGCGTAGCGTGTGCGACTGGGCGCCCGGGAACGCGTCGCCGTAGTCGAGGCTGTAGGTGACGGTGAGGCCCGGCCCGCCAGGCAGCGCCACGATGGAGGCTCCGCCGCCCACCGGGACGGAGACCGGCTCATGTACGACCAGCGTGGGGCGGTCGGCCTCGAGTTCAATCGGCTCCGCCGCATCGAGCAGGTCGCAGAACGCGCGCGCGGATCCGTCCATGCCGGGGCACTCGGGTCCGGAGATCTCCACCTCGAGGTTGTCCACACCCAGAGCCGTGCAGCACGACAAGAAGTGCTCGACGGTGTGCACCTCCGCGTCCTCCGCCCCCACGAGCGCCGTACGCCGATTGCGCTCAGTCAGGTTGGCGACGGTCACGGGGATGCGCGGGCGGCTCGGAAGATCGGTTCGGATGAACACGACGCCGTGGCCCGCCGGCGCGGGCCGCACGCGGAGGACGGCCTCCACGCCTTCGTGCAGCCCGACTCCTCGGACCTCACCAACGCGGCGGATGGAGCGCTGCTTGCGCGGCACGGGGATGCTAAGACCGCTACTTCGGCGGTTCAGCCGAGCCCTTGATCTGCGCGATCACCGCATCGGTGATGTCGCAGGTGGCATCGGAGTAGACCACGACGCGCAGGCGGCTCTTGAGCGCGAAGTCCTCAGGGCTGGTCGAGTTCAACTTCTTGGTGGGGTCGGTCTTCAGCAGCACGACCTCGTGGCCACGCTCGCGGGCAATCTGACCCACGACGGCGCGGACCGCCGCGTAGACCTGCTCGAGGTCGGTCACGTAGTCGCGCACCGCGACGACCTGCGCCCACTCGAAGTTGAACTTCTTCGCGTTCTGCAGTTGGAGGAGGTGCTTCTCCTTCTCCAGGCGCTTGGGGTTGCCTTCCTCGATCGTGTCGAGCTCCGCCTTGAGCGTGTCGATGCGCTCCTGCTGGCGCTTGGCTTCCTCCTGCGCCTCCTGCTGCGCCTTGCGCAGGTTGTCCTCGACCATCTTCGTGCGCGGGTGATCCTGGATGGCCTGGACGAGGTCGACGACAGCCACCTTCGGGGCGGCCTCGGCCGTGCCGGCGAACGAGAGGCCGACGGTAGCGGCGAGAAGTAGGGCGAGAGCGCGCATGGGGGGTCCTCCGCAGGATGGTGCGTTCGGGTACGTGCTGATTCTGGCCGGGGAACGGCCCAAGGTCACGCGATGACCCCGGGGACACCGCGCGGCGGGCCTCCGGGGGCTAGAAATTCCTGCCAAGCGTGAACGAAACGACCGTGCGCTCGTCTTCGTCCTCGTCCAGCAGGGGGAAACCAAAGTCCAGAGCCAGGGGACGATCCCCGAGCAAGAAGGGAATCGCGAACCGCACGCCGCCGCCGACGGCCAAGCGCCAACGGTCGGCGTCCGGGGAGTTGATGCTCGTGGCCACCAGACCCTGATCCACGAACGCCACGACGCTGAACGTCTTGGCGACGACAGGGAACTCGTACTCCGTGCTGAGGAGGACCATGAACTCGCCGCCGGTCGGCTGGCCGTTCACGTGCGGGCCGACCCCGCGGACGGCGAAGCCGCGGAACGTGTTGCCGCCGGCGAAGAACCGCTCGTAGGGCGGCACCTCGGGCGTCTCCTCCAGTGCGCCGGATAGACCGCCATCAAACCGCACGGCGAGGCGGTGCTTCTTGCCCTCGTCGTCCTCGTGCAGCAGCCAGCTCTGAGTGTGCCGCGCCGTCAGAGACCACATGTTCACATCGCCCCCGAGGGCGGTGCCCATGATCTCGGCCTTCAGCGCCGAGGTGGTCTCGAAGTGCGGGTCCTTGAAGTCGTCCACGGTGGCGTAGCTGAGCTGCAAGTTGAGGGCGCGGATCTCGTGCCACGAGGCGAACAAGAAAGCCCCGGGTACAGCATCGGCGTCGACCCTGTCGAGCGTGATGCCCTCGTGGCGCCAACCGAGGTTGGCGAAGAACGCAGCCGTGTCGTCCGGCGCCTGGTAAAGCGGGTAGCCAAAGCCGAGTTCATAGCCGGCGCGATCGATGACGTACGAGTCGCGGACCTCGAACACCTTGTAGATCGCCGTGTTGAACGCGAAGTCAGAGCCGAGGAAGCGGGGCTCGCGGAACCGCGCGCGGAACTGCGTCACCTCCGTGCTGGGTGAGAGCAGGATGTCGAACTCCTGACCGGCACCGGTGAACGCGCGACCCGACGTGAGGTCTTCCCAGGACCGCGGCCAACGCGCGATGTCGAAGTTGCGCTTCTGGAGCTCGATGTTGGCGCCAAAGCCGCCGTTGGAACTCAACTGCACGCCGAAGGTGATCTTGCCCGTGCTGGCCTCGACCACCTCGTACGCCGCGTTCTTCCAGCCGTCGAGCTCGGTGCCGTCTAGATCCACCGCGTCGGTGACCTTGAGCGTCGCGCGGTCGAAGTAGTTCAGCCGCTTGATGCGGGTGAGGCCCTTCTCAAGTTCGTTGCGGTCCACGTAGCCGCCAGGCGCGGTCTTGATCTCGCGCCGCAGGATCTTGTCGCGCGTGAACTCGTTGCCGACGATGTCGATGCGCTGAAGTCGGAACTTGCGGCCCTCGTCGATCTTCAGATCGAGATCAACGACGAGCTCGCGCTCCCGCCCGCGCAGCACGGGTCCGATGACACGCACGTCGAGGAAGCTCCGAGCGTAGTACGCCTCGCGGATCCGCTCGATGCCTTCCTCGACGAGTTTGCCGGAGTACGGCGTTCCCGTCTGCAGCCCGAACAGTTCCTGGATCTTGGCTTCGGTGAAGAAGTCGAGATCCGCCTGCGTCGCGCAGGAGAACGTGCCGAGCTCCTCGCGGACGATGTCGAGCTTGATGTTCCCCACGCGGTACGGCTGGTGCTCGGAGATCGCGATGGTGACGACCACTCGCTGCTTGTCGTCGGAGAAGCGCAGGTCATCGAGCGCGACCTGCGCGTCGAGATAACCCTCACTCCGATACAGTTCCTTGAGCGCCACGAGGTCTTCGCGCAGTACGGCTTCGCGGAAGGTGGTGCTGCCAAACAGCTTCTCGAAGAAGTTGGGCTGCTCCGTGAGCATCACCTCCGTCAGCTGCTTACGGGTGAGCGTGGTGCCGCCCTTGAACACGAGGCGGTCGACCTGGACCTCAGGGCCCTCGACGACCGTGAAGATGACGCGCCGGCCGCCGTTCGGGAGCACGATGACGTCGGGTTCGGGAACCTGCGCGAAGTGAAAGCCCCGGGCGCGATAGGCCTCGGCGACGTCCTCGCGATCGGCGGCCAAGTGGTACGGCGAGAGCGGGTAGCCCTCGCGCGTGCGGATCATGCCGCGGATCTCTTCGACTTCGATCTCAGCGTTGCCGCGGATGTCTAGGCGCGCAACGAGTGGGTTCTCCGCAACGCGAAACTTCAGGACGATGCCGCCGGCGGTGGGTTCTTCCACGACCTGGATTCGGCTGAAGTAGCGGTACAGCTCCTTCATGTCGGCGTCGAGATCAGAGGGCAGGAGCGGCTTGCCCACCTCAGTACGCAGCCGAGCCTTGATCATCTCGGTGCCGTAGAGCAGGTTGCCCTCGAACACGATCTGCTGGACCACCGGCTCGTCGCCCTCGGCGCCGGGTGCCGCGGCCGGCTGCCCGGGGGCCGGCTGCCCGGGGGCCGGCTGC
>JAQBWE010000098.1 GCA_027625315.1 Planctomycetota bacterium | reverse complement strand
GTCGCTCTGACTGCCTGCGCGCGCGAAGAAGACGAACCCGGATTCGACCGCGCGCGAGTCGTCGGCCAGCCCGGTCAAGGGCGCGGCGTTCGGGGCGTCCAGTCCAATCCCGAGCAGGCCGGCAAGCTCGGAGACGGTGCGCGGGCGGGCGAGGGTGGCCATCATCGGACCTCTCCCTCGAGCAGAGCCGCATCAGCAGCCGGCAGTACGCCCCAGTAGGCGAGCACGTTCTCCAGCACGCGGCGCGTCGCGCGTCCGGCAATCCTGCCGCCCGACACGCCACTCGCGGCGGGCACTTGCGCCAGCACCAGCACAACCACCTGCGGGTTCTGCGCGGGCGCGTACGCCGTGAGGCTGCAGTTCTCGTAGGTGACGGCCACACCCTGCTCCGTGGCCTTCTGCTCTGCTGTCGCCGTCTTGGCCGCCGCCGTGAACGGCGCGTCGGCGAAGACGCGTACGGCCGTGCCCTCGCTCACACACGCCTCAAGGCCAGCGCGCACGACGGCCAGGTCCTCGCGCCGACAGGCCGCCACGCCGGTGGACGCGGGCCGGTCGTCGTCGAGCAGGATACGCGGCTGCGGGATACAGCCGTCTTCGCGCGCGAAGGCAGCGAAGGCAGTCACCATCTGCAAAGGCGTCACGTGCACGCCCTGGCCGTACGCCACGCGATGTGCGCGCCACCAGGGCCATGTGGCCTCGCGCGGTCCCCCGCGCTGCTCGTAGGGCAGGCCGCATAGCGTGCCGCCCTGGCGATCGGGGAACAGCCGCTCGAACAGGGCGCGCATGCTCTCCGGCCCGAGGCGATCAGCCAGCTCGGCGGCGCCGGTGTTCGAGCTGTGGCCAATCAGCTTCCGGACGGTGCCCGGGCCCACTTCGTGGCTATCGCGAATCGGGCTGGTCTCGCTCTGGAGCATCACCGACGGCGGCATGTCCAAGATCTCGTCCGGCTTCACGACGCCGTGCCCCAGCGCCCACGCCGCCGTGAATGGCTTCATGAAGCTGCCCGGCTCGTACAGTCCCTGAATCGCGAGGTTGGCGTTCGCAGGACTGTGGTTCGGATCGAACGTCGGGCGGCACGCCATGGCCAGGATGTCGCCGGAGTGCGGATCGAGCACGAGGCCGACGGCCTGGCGCGGCTCGAACTCAAGCACCATCTCGTTCAGCGCGCGCTCGAGGAAGTGCTGGATCGTAATATCGATCGTGAGCGCGATGTCGCGCCCGGCGGTCGACGACCCGGCGTCGCCCGTCGGCTTGGCGTAGCCGCGCCGCTTGCCGTCGCGGCGCAGCGTCACCTCGCGCTCGCGCCCCGTCAAAGCGCCGTCGAGAGCATGCTCGACGCCTGTGCCGGCCTGGCCCTCGCCCCGAGGCATCTGACCCAGCACGTGCGCGGCGTAGTCGCCGTTCGGATACTGCCGGCCCTCTTCCGGATGCACGACCGCGCCCCAAACGCCGGATGCGCGCTTGCGGCGGATCGAAAGCCCAGAGAGTTCGTCGAGCCGCGAAACCAGGCCGGAGTCTTCGATGCGCGGGACCAGGACGCGGTACTGCGGCAGGGGGCGGTCGTTGTCGTGCGCCCAGGCATGCGCGCCGCGCAGCGCCTGACTGATCTGCCAGGGCTGCAACTCGCCACCCAAGTGATCGGAGAGCGCGATCGAGAACGTGCGGGCGTCGGTGATCTGCGTCGGATCGAAGCCCAGGCGCCGCGCCGGCTTCGGAGCCGCGAGGACGGCTCCGTGCCGATCGAGGATGCGCCCGCGCGTGGCGGCAAAGCGGTACGCGCCGTTGTGGCGCGCTTCGGCCGCCGCGGCGTAGCGCGCGCCCTCGGCCAGTTGGATCTTGCCGAGGCGGACCAGCAGCACGACGAAGAACAGCAGGAGGATGCCGAAGACCGCGTTCATGCGGAACCGGCGCACGTCGAGGAGCTCAGCGCTCATCGCACCTCCTGATTGGCGCGGTCGTGCTGCGTCAACAAGTGGCGCGGGGTGCGACGCTCCTCGATCGTGGCCTCGAGGCCACGGCGCGCGCGCTCGAGGCGATCGCGCTGCTTCTCCATTTGCCAGACGTCGTGCTCGAGCCGGCGCGTCTCGCTGTACTGACAGACCCCGACCAGAGCCGTGGCAACGACGGCCAGCAGCACGGCGATGGTCAGCATCAGTCGCATCAAGACCCTTCCCGTTCCTCGTTAGACCCAGCCTCAAAGGCCCGCAACCGCGCCGGCCTCGCCCGCGGGTTCCGTCGAACTTCCTCACTCGTCGCTCGAACCGGTTTCTTCGTCAGGATTCGCCCGCGCCGCTCGCGCGCCGCCTCGCGAAACGCTGTCTTGACCAAGCGCTCTTCCGCGCTTTGGAAGCACAGCACCACCAAGCGCCCGCCCGTGGCCAGCTGCCGCAGCGCGACGTCCAAGCCGCGCTCCATGTGGCCGAGCTCATCGTTCACCGCGATGCGCAGGGCCTGGAACGTGCGAGTGGCAGGATCGTGCCGACGCACGCGCAGAGCGCTCCGCGCCACCACCTCGCGCAACTGCGCGACGGTCGTGATCGGCCGGGCCGCCACAATCGCGCGCGCGACCGAACGTGCCCGGGGCTCGTCCCCCAACTCGAACAAGATGCGGGCCAAGTTGCGCTCGGATGCGTGGTTGATCAACTCGCCCGCCGTGGCGTCCGAACTCGAAGAGTCGAAGCGCATGTCGGGCGCGTGCTCACCCCCGCGAAACGAGAAACCCCGCGAGGGATCATCGAGTTGCAACGAAGACACGCCGACATCCAGCAGCACACCCGCGGGCGCGGATTCGCCTGCCTCGGCAAGCACCTCCGCCAACTCCGCGTACGAGCGATGGACGAGTCGCACGCGGTCGCCAAAGGGCGCGAGCCGCTGCGCAGCGTGCGTGAGGATCGCCGGATCGCGATCGATGCCGAGCAAGCGGACGTCGGGATGCGCACGCAGGATCGCGGCGGCATGACCGCCAGCCCCTACGGTGCCATCGACAACAAGTCCGCCTGGCGAACGCTCGAGCGCGAGGAAGGCAAGCACCTCCTGCACCAGAACCGGTTCGTGGACATGAGAAAGATCGTCAGAACCCGGGGCCATCCCCGGCTCAGTCCGCTCCGGAACCTGGACCGCTCGAAACCACGCGCGCGCGCATGGCCTCCCAACGTTCCGGGGACCAGAGCTCCAGATAGGTGTTCATCCCCGCGACGCGCACGACGCCGTCGGGGAAGTACGCAGCAAACTTCTTGGGCAACGTGATGCGGCCCGGGCCCTTGAGCTCCATGCGCTCGGCGCTCTGGAAGAACACGCGCTTGTCGCCGCGCTCGCCGCCGCGCTCGAAACGGTTCGGCACGAGCGTGGAAGCCATGCTCTCGAACACGCGCTGCGGATAGGCCTCGAGGAACGTCTCGGTCTCGTCCGGCACGACGTAGATGCAGCCGCCGTGCTCGGCCTGGATGACCGACGCGAAGTGGGCCGGAATGACGACCCGGTCCTTCGTGTCGAGCCGGTGATCCTTATGGCCCGTGAACAGCAACACCGCGTCGTGCCTCCGCCCCGGGGAGAAAACCCTCACCTGGGTGACAGGACTTTACACTTTGTGACACCCGGCCGCTACCCGAAAAATCGTGTCCCCCACCACCCTCCAGAGCCAAGAAAATCGCGCTTTACGGGCGCCTAACCGAACGCGAGCCTGACCGCTCCGGCCCCCCTGGGATCGACTTTCGCGCCGCAACGCGCTCAATTGGGGCGGCGGACGGCCGATATGGCCCCGCCTGGGCCAAGGAGTGTCACGCCGGACCCCAGGCCGCCCCCAGCGCGGGCTGGGGGCCGCCGGATCGACCAGAGCGGGGCGCCGAGCCAGCGCGGACGTACGATCGGCGGCCGCGCTCTGCTGAGGACGGTCACGCCCCATGGGACCGGTGGCCTCGAACCGGGTCAGGTCCGGAAGGAAGCAGCCCTAAGGGACCCCTCCGGTGTCTTTCGGGATCCGTGACCGTCCTCGGCCGAGCGTACCGCGGCGCGGCTCCACCGCCCGGCGCCAACCGAATGGGGCGCGGCAGTTCGCGCCCGCCCTGCGAGCCGGAGTAGCCCGCCCTGCGAGCCGGAGTAGCCCGCCCTGCGAGCCGGAGTAGCCCGCCCTGCGAGCCGGAGTAGAGAGTTCGGCTAGCCGGAGCAGATGTCTCGCAGTTTCACGAGGGCCTCGGGGGGGCCGATGCTCACGAGCACGGAGCCTTCCCGCAGCACGACATTCGGCCCAGGGCCAAAGTCGCGCGATCCGTCCGGCGCGATGATCGCCACCACCATCACGCCGTACTCCCGGCGGATGGGCGAATCCTTCAGCGCCATCCCCGCGAGCGGCGACGTCGCCGTAATCGTGAACTCGTCCAACTCGACGCCGACCTGCTTGAGCCCGTCCTCACCGCCTGCCGCAGCCAAGCCAAAGACCTGCGCGACGTTGGGCGAGAGGATCTGGCGGGCCATGTGCGTGGCGCCGATGCTGTAGGGCGACACGACGTAGTTGGCGCCAGCGCGTAGCAACTTGCTCTCGGCGCGCCGATCACGCGCGAGGGCGACGATCGGCAGGTCCGGGCGCATTTCGCGCGCATTCAAGATTGCGTACACGTTTTCGGCATCCGATGGCAGCGTGCATAGCAAGGCGCGCGCAGCCATGACGCCGGCCTTCAGCAGACTCTCCTCCTCAGTCGCGTCGCCGTGCACGGCCAGAATGCCGGCTTCCTGGGCTTCATCCACGCGGGCTCCGTCGATGTCGATGACCACGAGATCCGCGGCCTTGTCGATGATCTCGCCTGCCGTGATCTGGCCGAACCGGCCGTATCCGCAGAGCACCAGGTGGCCGGCGAGCTCGAGAATCTGGCGTTCCATGCGTCGTCTCCCGATGACTTCGTGCACGCGTCCGGCCACCAGCGAGGAGGCGAGGGTTGAGAGCGTGAGCGAGAAGACGCCCACGCCAATGATCACGTACACGATGGAGAAAAGGCGACCGGCCTGGGTCGGAACCTCGTCGCCATAGCCGACCGTGCTGACGGTGATCACCGCCATGTACAACGCGTCGATGAGGGTCTCGGCGCCGACGAGCCAGTACCCCAGGGTTCCAAACAGCAGCACGGCTACAACGGCGATGGTCATCGAGCGCGGGGTGCGCGACGTGAGCCACGCAAGCACCGCGCCCGTGAACGCAGCCCCCTCGACCGCTCTACGCTTCTTCCGCCGCCAACCCATGGCTTGAGTATGGCGGGCGTCAGGGGCCACCGGAAGCGGGAACCCGCGAGGAAAGCGAGCCGGGTGCCGGGGCGGGCGCTATCCTCCCCGCGTCAAGCAAAACAGCGCGGAGAGGTGGCCGAGTGGTCGAAGGCGCGCGCTTGGAAAGCGCGTACTCCGGAAACGGGGTCGCAGGTTCAAATCCTGTCCTCTCCGCCATCTCCCTCCCACGAGGCCGAGGCCGCGGGTGCCGCGCCGCGGAGCGGAGCGCTCTACGGACCCTGGCGAAAGAGCCCCGTACCGGACGGCGCGAGCGGTCCGCGGAACAGGAAGATGCCCGGCGCGACGGTCAGTCCGACGCCGGCCGCGAACGAACCGAAGGTCAGGCCGCCCGGTGCGGGCCCGCCCTGAGCCGCGACAGCGAAGATGTTGTTGCCCGCGGATCGCACGAGCCACCACAGCGCCGACGTCGTGCTCCATGTCTGGGCGTACCCGAAGTCACCGTTGGACGCGACCTCGTTGTAGGGCTGGTTGGTCTGCCGCAGGCTGATGTAGGGCGCCTGCTGGACCTGCCCCTGGCTCAAGACGATGTCGGCGGTGTCGCTGCGGACGGTGAGGGGATTGATCGAATCCACGCGGTAGGTCGCGTTGGTGATTCCAAAGGTTCCGCCGGCCACGCCACCGTTGAACAACGCACGCTGCGCCGCCTGCGCGGCGTTGAGCGTGTCGATGCGACTCCACGTGCCCAAGCCCGTGTTCGGCGCCGTCTCCGTAACGCGCGCCAGCTCGCGGTACTGCGTAGTGGCGTTGTGCTGGTAGAGCATCAGGATGTCGTCAGCTCCGCTCGATGAGCCCTTCGCGACCCAGATGACCGACGCGTCGCCGTACACGATGATGCGGCCGCGCTTCCACGCATCGGCCACCGTGCCGACGCCGCTGGGGAGCGGATTGCCGTCCTGGAGCACCTGCACGTTGATCGGCGCAATGGCCACGTTCTCGCGCAGATTCAGCCGACGCACGCCGCCGCTGTCGGTGACCACCCACCCGAAGAAGAGGCCAAGCGGATCGACCCCGAAGGTGTCGATCGTCGCCACGACGTCCGGCGTGCCGGAGATGGCATCGCCCGGCGAGGCCCGGCGCGTCAGGCCCGTCCCGTCGAGCTCGATGCTGACGAGATGCCACTCCGTCGCCGTGGCGTCCTCAGCCAGGAACCAGAGCGTGCCGTCGTCCTCCTTCAGCAAGGAGTCCGTGTCGATCTCGCTGAGCACGCCAGCGGCGATCGCCGGAGCGAGGCTCGCTTCATCCAGCAGCACCGTGCGGTGGTTGGACGCGACCCCGGCGGCGACATCAGCCGCCAGCAACGCAAAGTCCCGCGTCTCCACGCCCCCGCCGAGGCTTACCAGGGTGACGACCGTGCCATCGTCGCACATCCACACCGCGTCAAACGCGGTGATGACGCGGTCCGTGCCCGTGACCGCGTCGCCTTCACCGAACACGCGCACGAGCGTCGGCGTTGCGTCGGGCTGCGCCACGTACAGGATCGTGGCGCTGTTGCCCGTGACGATGGCAGCCGCGAACGCCGACCAGGCGTTGGCGGCGGCCGCCATCACCGGAAAGGTCGGAAACGCGGCGAACGTGCCGCCGCCCGAGTCCGGAGCGACGGCGCCCTCGACGGCGAGGGCTCGGAGTGTGCCCGGGGCACCCGCATCAACCGGAGCGTCGCTGCCTCCACCGCCGCCGCAGCCGACGAGCACGAGGAGACCAACTAGACAACTAGCGACGAAGATGCGCGGCACGGTGGCCTCCAGGCGAGTTCGGAACTACCGCAGCGACTCGACGATTTCGTCCAGCACGGCGCGGCTGGGGCGAGTCGTTTCGAGCGGGAGGTTCCAGAGCGGGGCCGCCGGCAGGTCCATGTCGTCCTGCAGCGACTCGCGGCCGGGATCGAGATACATGATGCCCGTGGTGTAGACGGTGCTGCTTTGGTGATGCTCGCGCAGGAGGTCGAGGGCGGCCTTCTTGTCGCGCGGATCGTGATCATGCTCGTTGACGGGCTTGATCCAGACCACGCCGCCGTCCGGCAGCGGGACCTCGACCGTGGCGCCTGCGCCGAAGTCCACGTCGGGTTCTTCCCAATTAGGAACGAATCCGATCTCGTGAACCGGACCCTCGTGATCCTTGCCCCAGTCGTAGGACTTGGTGGATCCCGTGTGGTTGTTGAAGGTCACGCAGGGGCTCAGGATGTCGATCATGCACGTGCCGTCGTAGGCAATTGCTGCCTTGAGGATCTGGAGCAGCTGTTTGCGATCACCCGAGAACGAGCGCGCGACGAATCCGCAGCCGAGCTCGATGGCCATGGTGCACAGGTCGATGGCGGGCAGGTCGTTGGCCGTCCCACCCTTCGACACGCTGCCCTCGTCGGCCGTCGCCGAGAACTGGCCCTTGGTGAGCCCATACACGCCGTTGTTCTCGACGAGGTAGATCATGGGCACGTTGCGCCGCAACAGGTGCACGAACTGCCCCATGCCGATGGAGGCCGTGTCGCCGTCGCCGGAGACGCCAATGCTGACCAGCTCGCGGTTGGCCAGGGCCACCCCGGTCGCAACGGACGGCATGCGGCCGTGCACGGAATTGAAGCCCCAAGCGCCGTTGAGGAAGTACGCCGGCGTCTTCGAGGAGCAGCCGATGCCGGAGAGCTTGCTCACCATGTGGGGCTCGACCCCCATCTCGTAGAACGCCGAGATGATGGTGTTGGTGATGACATCGTGCCCACACCCCTTGCACAGGGTGCTCGCGCCGCCCTTGTAGTCGGCGACACTGAGCCCGATCTTGTTGGTCTTCGGAGCGGCGGCCATCAGCGGGTCTCCTTCGCGGTCGCCTCAGCGGCGACGAGAGCAGCGGTCACGGTACGGGCGTCGAGCGGCATGCCGGTGTAGTGGCGGATCGAGAGCAGCTTGCCGGATACTTCCGGCAGCTCCACGCGCAGCAGATTGCGCATCTGCCCGTCGCGGTTCTGCTCGACCACGTAGACACGCTCGTGCGCCGCAATCCACTTCGCCACGGAGGCCGGGAACGGGAACGAGCAGATCCGCATGTAGTCGGTGGCCACGCCTTCCTCGCCGCGCAGCTGATCGCGCGACTCTTGGACGGCGGCATGGCTGGTGCCGTAGGCGATGATGCCGATTTTGGTGCCGTCGCCCTCGAAGATCGGCTGGGGCAACTTGTCGGCCGTTCCTTGGATCTTGCGATCGATGCGATCGACGTTGTGCGCGTAGGCCTCACCGTCTTCGGTGTAGCGCGCGTACTCATCGTGGCCGGAGCCACGCGCGAAGAACGCGCCGCGCCCGCCGGGCGTGCCGGGGATCGTGCGGTACGGGATCCCGTCCCCGTCCACATCCTTGTAGCGGCCCCAGTCCTCGACCTTGGCGAGGGCTGCCTCGTCGAGGACCTTCCCGCGATCCAGGCCGCCTTCGGGATACTCGAACGGCTCCGCCATCCAGAGATTCATGCCGAGATCGAGGTCCGACAGCACGAATACGGGCGTCTGGAAGCGCTCCGCCACGTCGAACGCCTGCATCGTGAACGTGTAGGCCTCTTCGATGTTGGCCGGATAGAGGCAGGGGTGGCGCGTGTCGCCATGCGAGTTGTAGGCGCAGAACATGACGTCGCCCTGCATCGTGCGCGTGGGCAAGCCCGTACTGGGCCCCGTGCGCTGCACGTTCACGATCACCGCGGGCACCTCGGCGTAGTACGCCAGGCCGATGAACTCGCTCATCAGGCTGATGCCCGGCCCACTGGTGGAGGTCATCGCGCGGGCACCGGCCCACGCGGCGCCGATGACGTTGCCGATGGCGGCGAGCTCATCTTCGGCCTGGATGATGGCGATGGTGTTCTTGCCGGTCTTCTCGTCCACGCGGTACTTGCCCGCCAACTCGATGAGCGACTCAGTCAGGCTGGAGCTCGGCGTGATCGGATACCAGGCCGCGACGGTGACGCCGGCGAACAGCGCACCGACCGCGGCGGCGTAGTTCCCGTCCACGAGCACCTTGCCCGCCGTCTTGTTCATGCGGCGCACCTGGAAGCGCGGCTTCGCCGTGATGTTCTCTTGGGCCCAGGCCAGGCCGGCCTTGACCGCGTCGACGTTGAGGTCGAGGGCCTTGGGCTTGGTCGCGAACGCCTTCTTCAGCGCGCTCTCGATCTCTTGGAGCTCGATCCCGATGAGCTCGGCCACCACACCCACGTAGATCATGTTGACCACGAGGCGGCGCAGCCCGACCACCGGACACACGTCGCGGACGATCTTGGCGAACGGCACACCGTGGAAGTCCACGTCGTCGCGCAAGCCGGCGAGGTTCAGACTCTCCTCGAAGATCACCGTCGCACCCGGAGGCACGCCAGCCACGTCCTCGCGTGCCGTCTGGGCGTTCATGCACACCAAGACGTCGATCTCCTTGCGGCGGGCGATGTAGCCCTCGGAGTTCGCGCGGATGGTGAACCAGGTGGGCAAGCCCGCGATGTTGCTGGGGAAGAGGTTCTTCCCCGACACCGGGATGCCCATCTGGAAGATGGCCCGCAGGAGGGTGCTGTTCGCGGTCTGGCTACCGGATCCGTTGACCGTCGCTACCTGTACGGACAGGCGGTTGACGATCGGTTCCGGATGGACGGTCGCGGCGCTCCCGGGCGCCGTGCTCGGCTCGGACATAGTGGGCTGACTCGTTTCGAGGGCGACCCTCTGAAGCGGGGTTCGGTGTGCGCGACGCGCGAATCGGGGCGCCGCATCGGCGGATTGTACGCCTGCACCCCCCGCCCCAAGGAAAGGCGCGGCAGCGGCCGACTTTCGGGCGGCTGAGGCGCTACGACTCGCGGGTCTTGACGCCGCGTAGGGCCTGCCGTACAGCGCGCAACCGCCCGCCCAAATCCTGCAGGCGAGCCGTTTCCGCAGGGTCGGGCTCCTCACGACCCTCCGCGCGCACCCAGCGCTCGACCAACTCCTCCAGCGTGCCCGCCGTCCCCGTCATCGCGGCCGCGAGGAGCGCGGCGCCGAGCGCCGGCCCCTCCGCATGCGCCACGCGCTCCACACCCACACCGGCCGCCGCCGCAATCGTCTGGCGCCAGAGCGGCGAAGCCGCCCCGCCGGAGGTGATCCGCAGCGTCTTGACGGCCACGCCCGCCCCACGCATGAGCATCAGGATCTCGCCCACCTGGATCGATACACCGTCCAGGACGGCGCGCGCCAAGTGCCCACGACCGTGCTGCGGCCGCAGACCGACGAACGCGCCCGTCGCGAGGGGATCCGGCACGGGGCTGCGCTCCCCCACCAGAGCCGGGAGAAAAACGAGCGGCGCGGGCCGCGGGTCACTCGCCTCCGCCGCCGCGAGGACCTCCTCCGTCTTGAAGCCGGGCGGAAAGACGGTGCGTCGAACCCACCGCAGCGCGCGTCCCGCACTCAAGACCGTGCCCGTCCCCGCGTAGCCCGCGTCGTGGACGTGGCGATTCCAGCTGAGCCCGCCCGCGCCGGCCCGCAGACGATTGGTCGCGATGACGGTGCCCGACGTTCCCAGTACCACCGCGACCCGGCCCTCGCCCAGCGCGCCGCAACCGACGGCCGCGGCCTCGTTATCGCCGGCCCCCGCGGCGATCGGCGTGTCGGCCGGCAGCCCGGTCTCCGCCGCCGCGGCCGGAC
>JAQBWE010000097.1 GCA_027625315.1 Planctomycetota bacterium | reverse complement strand
TTCGTTTGGCGATGGTGATGTTGGTCGCAGGGGCGCTTGGCGCCTGCGGAGGTGACGAGCAAGGCGAGGTGGTCGCTACGGCCCGTCTTGATGCGCACCGCACGCTCGGTGCGCCCATCCACGCGGAGAACCTCACCGTGTGGCCCATCTACACCGACAAGCCGATTGAGCTCGGCGACTTCCTCACGCTGCAGGAAGCCCAAGAGAAGCAGGTCGGCATCGTGCGCGAGTTGGATGCCGAGGGCGCAGAAACGCACGCCCAGATGCGCATCGCGGCACCGGGCGAGGAGTCGCCCGCCCCGACGGAAGCGACCAACCACAACCCGAGCGCTGCGGTGGCCGCCGTGCCCGCAGAGGTCGAGCCCCAGGAAGAGGGGCAGACGCTCGAGCTGCTTGATGACGTGGGCAACGATGTGTTCTTCAACCACGGCGCCGAGGTCGGTCGGGTCGTGATCGAGAACAAGGGCACCCTGCCGATCCTCGTCGTGGCCGGCACGATCATTCAAGGCGGCAACCAGGACCGTCAGATCGGCCAGGACTTCGTCATCGCCGCTGGCGAGACCGTCGACGTCGACGCGTTCTGCGTCGAGCAGGGCCGCTGGGGCGCGATGTTCGAGGAAGATTTCCTGTTCGAGGGCGAGCTCGTCGAGGGCGAGCTCGCGGACGGTGAAGTCGTGGAACCGGTGACGATCACCGGTTCGTCCGTCAGCGCCTCAGCTGAGGGCATTGCGCCCCGCGTCGTCACGACTGACGTGTGTGGCGGCGGCGTAACCGTCTCCCGCTTCTCCATGTCGCCGAGCGCGGGCGTCGCGCCCAAGCAGATTCGCGCGGCAGCGCAGTACGAGAAGGACCAGGGCAAGGTCTGGGAAGAGGTCGAGATCTCCAACGCCGAATGCGGCACCGAGAACGACACGTCGACGCTGTTCGGCGCCCTGGCTGAGGTTGATGAGGCCACGTTGCAGCAGCGCGCCGCCTACGAGACCCGCGTCGGCGAGGCGTTTGCACGCCTCGCGAGCACCGATCGCGCGCCCATCGGCTTTGCGTACGCCATCAACGGCAAGCCCGTCACGGTCCGCACGTTCGCCCACGCGCGGCTGATGCGTTCGCAGCTCCCGCTCTTCCTCAAGGCCATGGCCATCGAGGCGCAGATCGCGAGCAGCGAGGCCGACGCTTCGTCGAAGACCGACGCAGCAGCCGTCATCGCCATGGTGCGCGCCATCGAAGAGGCCGCGCACGGCGAGTGGGAAGACACGGCTGCGTCCAACCGCAACGGCTACCGCCAGAACGACGCCGGTTTCAACGCGCGCTGCGCGCTCAAGCCCGAGCTCCTCGAGAAGCTCAAGGTGCGTGTGGGCTCAGACATCATCATCCTCACCGAGGACTGGACCGCGCGCTAACGCCCGGGGCTTCTGCCCCGACGGCGTCCAACACCTCCGGCCCCGCGCCCGTAAGGAACGCGGGAGTCCGGAGGTTGACCATGCGCACGCCGACGCTGTTCGCATTGCTGGCACTGTTGGCACTGCCATGGCTGGCCTCCGCGAATCTGCAAGCTGAGGAGCAGGACCGAGCGCCCGTCAGCACCGCGGAGCGCGACGCAGCCATAAGGCGCGGCTTGGCCTACCTCGACAAGACCGCCCTCAGGCTGCCCGACGTCCAGGGCACGCCGAAGAAGCCGTTCTTGATCGCGGTCCTGGGGCTCGATCACCTGCTGGCGAGCGACCAGCGCTCGAGTTCCGCAGGCGCCAGCGCTGAACTCACGCGGATCCGCGCGTTCCTCACGCGCTACGTCGACGACGTTGCCGAGCGCCTTGCCAAGCCCGGCGCACTGCCGGACGGCCCGGGGCACTTCAGCTCCGACCGGCTCATCCAGTACACGTGGCCGGTGGCGTTGGCGGCGTTGTTCCTTGGGGAGTCGGCCGCACGCGGCCAACACGTGGCGGAGTCCCGTCGCACCCTCGCCAAGGCGCGCACGGTCCTGCTCGCCGCGCAGCAGGAGGGCGGCGGCTGGGGCCACCACCAGACGCCGGGGGACGCTGGCGGCGGCTACCCCTCCACGCTGCTGTCGTCGTCGTTCGTGGTCGCCACGACGCTCGGACTCCTGCGCGAGCCCAAGGACGCCAAGACCGAGCCTGCTCTCACGCGCGCGCTGACCTACTTCCGCACGGCGCAGTTGGACAACGGCAACTTCCCCTACGACCCGAGCCAGCGCCAAGCGCACACGAGCCTAAGTGGCGTGAGTCGCTCGGCGGGCGCCGCATTCGCCCTGCACGCTCTGGGTGTGGCTTGGGACGACAAGGCGCTCGCGCGCACCCTGGGGTTCGTCGATCAGCACTTTGACTACCTCAACGAGGGCCACGGCTCCTCTACGCTGAACCTCATGTATGGCGCCCTGCTCCAACGTGCGCGCGGCGAGCGGGCCTGGGAGCGGTTCAAGGCGCGCTACTTCCGGCCGCTGGTTGCGGCCCAAGGCGAGGACGGCGCGTTCCGCTGCATCTGCGAGAACAAGGCGTTCGGCGCCACCAACGACTCGGATCCGTTCGGCGGAATCGCCAAGGCGGGCGGGGTCGTCAAGCAGGCGGGTGACCCGGGCCTCCTGGAGCGCATGACGGGGGGCACGACCGCGGCCTATGTCTCGGCGATCCACACGTTCATCCTGCTGCTCGATCGGACGACGCTCCGCGTTCGGGACGGGGAGCCCCAAGCGCCTGTAGGGCCGGTGACACCGCGCTGATTCCACGGCGCTACGTGCGCCTCCGTGTCACCATGGGCGGCCCGTGAGCGCCCCGACCCACGCCACCGCCGTCGCAACCAGCAACATTGCGCTCGTGAAGTACTGGGGCAAGCGCGACGAGGCGCTCAACCTGCCCACGACCGGCTCGATTTCGGTCACGCTCGACGCGCTCACAACCCGCACGACGGTGGCCTTCGATCCGGCGCTGCCGGCCGATGACATCGCGCTGGACGGGCATCCCGCTGGCACGCCGCGCATGGCGCGGTTCCTCGACCTGGTCCGTGACTTGGCCGGCGTGCGCACATATGCCCGTGTGCAGTCGCGCAACGACTTCCCCACGGGCGCAGGCCTGGCCTCGTCCGCCTCGGGTTTCGCGGCGCTGGCCCTCGCATGCGACGCGGCGCTAGGCCTCGGGCTCGACGCGCCCGCGCTCTCCGCGCTCGCGCGGCGCGGTAGTGGCTCCGCAGCGCGCAGCCTCCTCGGCGGGTTCGCCGAGATGCAGCCGGGCTCCGCCGCGGATGGCCACGACGCCTACGCCGTCGCACTCGCGCCGCCCGACGCTCTCCCGCTGGTCATGCTCATCGCCGTTACGGCGGCGGGCCCGAAGGCGGTGGGCTCCACTGAGGGCATGCGCCGCACAGAAACGACCTCGCCGTACCACCCGGCTTGGGTGGAATCGACGCGGCGTGATCTGGGGCGCATGCGGGACGCCATTGCCGCGCGCGATCTCGAACAGGTCGGCCACCTCGCGGAAACCAACGCGCTGCGCATGCACGCCAACATGCTCGCGGCCGAACCCGCCCTCTTCTATTGGAACGCCGCCACGGTCGCCGCCATCCAGACCGTACACGCGCTGCGTGCCGCAGGCACGGGGGCGTGGATCACCATTGACGCCGGCCCGCAGGTCAAGGTCATCTGCGCGCCTATCGACGCCGCCACCGTCGAGAAGGCACTCCGCGCCGGCCCGGGTGTCGAGCAGGTCCTCAGCGCGCGTCCGGGTCCCGGCGCGCGCCTTGTGGAGGGCACGGCGTGAAGATCGAGGCGCGCGCGCCGGCCAAGCTCGTGCTCATTGGTGAGTACGCGGTATTGGAAGGGGCGCCGGCCATCGTGGCGGCGGTCAATCGCCTCGTCACGGTCACCCTCGTACCCGGTGGCTCCGGCTGGCGCATCACCAGCGACCTCGGGGGCGGTCGCCAAGCTGACGTCACGCTCGGAGCGGACGGCAGCATTCACCCCGGCGAGGCGTGGCTGCGGCCCGTGGAAGCCGTGCTCACGCGCGCAGCTCGCAGTGTCGGCATGCGCGTGGCCGACCTGCCGGGCGCGGCCGTGACGGTCGAGAGCGCGTCGCTGCACATCGATGCCGGTGAGACCAAGCTTGGGCTTGGCTCGAGCGCCGCGGTGGTTACGGCGCTCGGTGCCGCACTCCATGACGCGCTGGCGTACTGGGATCTCGCGGCGCCCACGCCCGCGTCGCTCGCGGAAGATCTCGACGCCCACCGCGAAGCCCAAGGCGGCCGCGGCAGCGGCGTGGACGTGGCGGCGAGTGTGTTCGGCAGCGTGATCGCGTACCAGCTCGAGCAGGGCCGCCCGCACGTGCGTCCCCTCACGCTGCCCAGCGGCGTTGCGTTCTCGGTCGTGTGGACCGGCCAGGCGGCTTCCACGACCGCGTTCCTCGACGGCGTCCGGGCCTGGAAGACGGCTGCCCCTGAGGCTTACGCTCAGGAGATCGCCGCGATGCGTGAACTCGCGCAGCAAGCAGTCGCCGCCTGCGACGGCGACGCGGCCGCGCCGTTTCTCGCGGCCATCCGCGGCTACCGCGAGGCCATGGACACCCTCGGCCGTGGAGCCGGACTGCCCATCGTCTCCGCGCCCCACCGCACCCTGGCGGCGCTCGCGGAAGCCGAGGGTGTGGCCTACAAGCCCTCGGGCGCAGGCGGGGGCGACGTCGGGCTCCTGTTCGCTACCTCAGCCCCGGCACTCGTACAAGCGGGCCGCCTCGCGGAGGGGGCCGGGTACCGTCTACTCGACCTGGGCGTCCATCCCGTGGGCGTCGTCGTCCAGCGCCATGAAAGGACCGCGCCATGAGCTCGCGCTCGCGCATTCCGGGGTTCTACAAGCACTCGGTCGAGGACCGCCTGCGCATGCTCCTCGAGCGCGAGCTGATCTCGCGCGAGGACCACGACGCGCTCCTCACCGTGCGCAACGCCCTGGAGCCGGAAGAGGCCGACCGCCTCATCGAGAACGTCATCGGCGTGCACGCCCTGCCCCTGGGCCTTGGCCTGAACTTCCTTGTGAACGGCAAGGAGTACGTCGTCCCGATGGCCGTGGAGGAGCCCTCCATCCTGGCCGCCGTGAGCTCGGCGGCGAAGACCGTCCACGCCAGCGGTGGGTTCCGCTGCCGCAGCATGGACCCGATGCTGATCGGCCAGATCCAGGTCGTGGGCGCCGAGAGCGGCCCGAGCCTCAAGGAGAGCGTCCTCGAGCATCGCGACCAGATTCTCGACCTCGCGAACAGCCTGCACCCCAACATGGTCGCCCGCGGCGGCGGTGCCCGCGACATCGAGATCCATGTGCATCCGGCCACGAGTTCGCGGCCCGAGATGCTCATCGTGCACCTGCTCGTCGATACCCGCGACGCCATGGGCGCCAACCTCGTGAACAGCATGTGCGAGGAAGTCGCGCCGCTGATCGAGCAACTCACCGGCGGCCAGGTGTTCCTGCGCATCTTGAGTAACTTGACCGACCGCGCCATGGTGACGGCCGAGGCCCGGATCCCCGTCGAAAGGTTGGCCGGCAACGGCTACTCCGGCGAGGAGGTGCGCGACGGCATCATCCTCGCCAACCAGTTCGCCGAAGTTGATCGCCACCGTGCCGCGACCCACAACAAGGGCATCATGAACGGCATCGACGCCGTCGCCCTGGCCACCGGGAATGACTGGCGAGCCATCGAAGCCGGCGCGCATGCCTACGCGAGCATGCAAGGCCGCTACCGTTCGCTCACCCGCTGGTGGAAGACGGAAGACGGCTCTCTGGCCGGCGCACTGGAGCTGCCGCTCAAGGTCGGCACGGTCGGCGGCCAAATGGCCTCCAACCCCACGTATGGCATCGCGCACCGCCTGCTCGGCAAGCCGGGCGCGCGTGAGCTCGCTGAGATCATGGCGGCCGTCGGCCTCGCGCAGAACCTAGGCGCGCTCCGAGCCCTCTCAACCGACGGCATCCAGCGCGGCCACATGGCTTTGCACGCACGCAGCGTCGCCGTCGCAGCGGGCGCACCCGTCGCCTTGTTCGAGCGCGTGGTCGATCGCCTGGTGCGCGACGGCAACATCAAGATCTGGCGCGCCAAGGAAATCGTCGAAGAGGTCAGGGCCGAAGGCGCCAACCACGAACGAGCCCAGGAGCAGGCGCCCGCGTCCGCCGGGCGGGGGCGCGGCCACGGCAAGATCATCTTGCTCGGTGAACATGCAGTGGTCTACGGCCGGCACGCGTTGGCGGTGCCCGTGGACATGGCCATGCAGGCGATTGTCGACGAGCGCAAGAATGCGCGCGGCATCGAGATCCTCATCCCGCAGTGGGATGTCAGCGACATCATGGATGTTGGCGCCACACCGCGCAACTCGCTTGAACACTCCCTCCAGCTCATCCTGCGCGAGCTGGGACTCGCCGAGCGCGCGCTGAGCGTGCACTTGCGCAGCGGCGTGCCGCGCGCCATGGGCCTGGGCGGCTCCGCAGCCCTCGCCGTCGCCATCATTCGCGCACTCGACGCGCGCTTCGAACTCGAGCTCACCGACGAGCAGGTCAACGGACTGGCGTACCAAGCTGAGCAGCACGCCCACGGCCGGGCGTCTGGCATCGACAACAGCGTCGCCACGTACGGCCGACCGATCCTGTTCCAGCGCGGCGAACCGCCCATGATCCGCGACGTCACGATCGGCGCCGCGACGCCGGTGGTTGTCGGCTTGTCTCGCCATGAAGGCCTGACCGCGGCGATGGTCTCGCGCGTAGCCAAGGGATACGCGCAAACGCCGAAAGCCTACGACCGGCTCTTCGATGAGATCGACGTGCTCACGCTGCACGCGGCCGAAGTGCTCGAGGCGGGCAACCTCGCGGACCTCGGCCGTTGCATGAACCTCTGCCATGGCCTGCTGAACGCACTGCAGGTCTCCACGCATGAGCTCGAGGAACTGGTCGAGATTGCCCGCAACAACGGCGCCCTCGGCGCCAAGCTCACGGGCGCTGGCGGTGGTGGCGCGATCATCGCGCTGGCTCCTGAGGATCCGCAGCGCATCGTCATGGCCATGCGCGCGGCGCGCTACCGGGCGTTCATCACCCATCTGGGGCAGCCGGAGCCGGTCGAGTGAGTTCGTCCTCGCCCCGCACGGTGTCCTTCGATGACGAGCCGCTCATCGTGGTGGACGAGCAGAACAACGTGCTTGAGTACCGCCCCAAGGCGGACGTCCACGCGGGCGACGGCATCCTCCACCGAGCGTTTTCGGTGTTTTTGTTCAACGACCAAGGGGAAGTCCTGCTGCAACGCCGCGCGGAGGGCAAGCCGCTTTGGCCGGACTACTGGTCCAACGCGTGCTGCTCGCACCCGCGCCGCGGCGAGACGGAGGCGGCCGCGGCCGTGCGCCGGCTGGCTGAGGAGCTCGGGATCCAAGCTGAGCCTGAGTACATCTACTCGTTCACCTATCACGCCCGCTATGGCGAGGCCGGCTCAGAGCGTGAGCTCTGCTCCGTGTTTCTTGCACGAACGGACGCCCCGATCGTCGCCAACCGCAGCGAGATCGCCGAGACGCGCTGGCTCGCCCCGGCGGACCTTGACGCGGCCCTGAGAAACGACCCCGAGCAGTACACGCCCTGGCTGAAGATGGAGTGGGCGCGGCTCCGCGGGGAGTTCGCGGACCGGCTGTAACCGGAGGCCAGCGCCCACGGGTGGCAGCCGGTCGGAATTGCCCGCATCATGGCGTCAGTCCGGCGCCAGTCGGGCCGCCCGGGTGACACTCGGGCACCACGCTGGGGCCCCGCGCATGACCGTCCGAACGACCCTGTTCGTCATCTTCGCCGTCGTGATCGCCGGGCTGGCGGGCGTGATCATGCTGGCAGGCATGATGCGATCTGCCGTGGAGGAGATTGAGCGCAGCGAGGAGCAGCGCTACCTGTCGTACAAGCTGGCCGACGAGCTGCGCCAGAGTTCAGACGAGTTGACGCGACTGGCACGCACGTTCGCCGTGACGGGCAACGGCAAGTACGAGACGCACTTCCACGAGGTCCTGGCGATTCGAAACGGCGAGCAGCCGAGGCCCGCGGGCTACGACCGGGTGTACTGGGACATCGTCCTCGCGGGCTCAGTCCCGAAGGGCGCGAGCGGTGAGACGATCTCACTCGACGCCATGATGCGGCGCGCCGGGTTCTCCCGCGCCGAGTTCGCCAAGCTCCAGGAGGCGCGGGCGAACTCCGACGCCCTCGTGCAGCTGGAAGCGGAAGCGATGGCCGCGGTGCACGGGCGGTTCAAGGACGACGCTGGCACCTTCACCAGGGAGGCCAAGCCTGACCTGGAGATGGCGCGGGCCCTCACACACGGCGACGCCTATCACACCGCCAAGGCGAAGATTATGGCGCCCATCAACGAGTTCTTCACGCTGCTCGAGAACCGCACGAGCGCGCACGTCACTGAACAACGCGACGCTGGGGCGACCTACGCGCGTTGGGCGTTCTTCCTCGCGATCGCCACTGTGGCTTTCTCGATCGCCTCCCTAGCGCATCTGCATCGCAAGGTGCTCCGCCCCGCGAGCGAGCTCGCCGCCCGCATGCAGGACATCTCCGAGGGCGAGGGCGACCTCACCCAGCGCATGGCGCCGCGCGGCAGCGATGAGTTCGGCGTACTGGCCAGGTCCTTCAACGTGTTTATCAATCGCGTGCAAGGACTCATGACGCAAGTCTCCCAGGCGTCCAACGTCGTCGCAGGCGCCACGACCCAACTCGCGGTTACGACGCGCCAGCAGGAGGGGACAGTGCTCGGCTTTGGCCATACGACGACCGAGATCGCCAGCGCCTCGGCGCAGATCTCCGCAACGTCTCAGGAACTGGCGGGCACGGTTCGCAACGTGACGGAATCGGCGCGGCGCACAGGCAAGGCAGCCCAGTCAAGTCGCTCGGCGTTGGACGAGATGGACCGCGTCGTTCGCAGCCTGCAGGCGTCCATGGAGCGCGTGTCGCTCCGGCTGGGCACCATCGACACGCGCGCCGTCGAGATCACCAAGGTCGTCACGACGATCACCCAGGTGGCCGACCAGACCAACCTGCTTTCGGTCAACGCGGCGATCGAGTCAGAGAAGGCTGGCGAAGCGGGCAGAGGGTTCCTGGTGGTGGCGCGCGAGATCCGCCGGCTGGCAGATCAGACAGCGGGCGCCACGCTGCACATCGAGGATTCTGTCCGGCAGATGCAGGAGGCGGTCGCCGCCGGAGTCACTGAGACCCAGCGCTTCGCGGATCAGGTCGGCCGAGGCGTGCAGGCGGTGTCGACGGCCGCGGACGAGATTGGACGCATCATCGAAGAGGTCCACGGGCTGGGCAACGCGTTCTCGCAGGTCGACGACGGCATGGAGCAGCAGAACGAGGGTGCCCGGCGGATTAGCGACTCGATGTCGGCGCTGCGCGACGGCGCAGGGCAAACGGCGCAGGCTCTCAAGGAGTTGGCGCGTACGTCCGAGCACCTACAGGCCGCGGTGGGCAGCCTCCGCGACGAAGTCGGTCAATTCCGAATCCGTTAGACCGGCGGATCGCGCGCAATCGACCACGCGACTCGCTACCGGACGCCGCCCACGATGGGATCAAGCCGAACTAGTTCCCGCGCGTCCACGATCGCTCTCGTGGCGTCCAATCTCGTGCCGCTCTTGGGCGTCATCGCGCTGGGCTGGGACCTGGGCACCGTGCTGTTGATCTACTGGGCGGAGAGCGCGGTCATCGCGCTGTTCAACGCTCTGAAAATGATCCGCATCGATTCGCGTGAGGCGTGGAAGTTCGTGCCGTTCTTCCTCGCGCACTTCGGCGTGTTCATGGCCGTGCACCTAGTCTTCCTCTCAGTGTTTCTCATGTTGGACGCACCGGAGGGCCAGGGGACGTCACTCTTCGGACCGATGGCGTCGCGCTTGGACTCCAGTTGGTGGTTCGCTGTGGCCGCGATGGTCATCAGCTACGGGCTGACGTTTGTGGTCGAGTTCCTTGGCAAGCGGCAGTACGAGGGCCGCACGATCATGGGCCAAATGATGGCGCCCTATGGGCGCGTGATGTTGATGCACGTCGTGATTCTGGTGGGCGCGCTTCCGGTGATGCTCCTCGGCGGCGCGTGGCCGCTTGTCGTGCTGCTCGTGTTGTTCAAGCTCGTGGCTGAGCTTCGTAGCAGCGGCTCCCGAGCTCGAACACCGCGACCGTAACTCACCAGTTACATCCTTTTTGACAACACGGTTGCCACACCGCGCAGACGTGTTGGACGGCAACAAGATTTCCGCTCGCGCATCTGGAAACCGCGCGATCACGACGCACGTCCCGGATGCGAATTCGGGCGTAGAGACGCGTTCAAGAGCGGAGCATCATGGCCGCTTGCAGCGTGCGAGGCACTCGCCGCGCACATCACCTCGCCGACCGTCGGCCGCGGGGTCAACCCATGCGCAACGTCGCACAGCGTTCGTCCACGTGGACCCTCTTCTTCCTTTGCCTTGCACTCATGGTTCCCATCGGCTGCGGGTCAGGCGCTGATTCGGCGCCGGGTGGTGTGGGCGCGCCGCCGAGCCCGGGCGGGCCGACGGGGCCCGGCCCCGTCCCGGTGGAGTTCGCAATGTCCCTCGTACAGGGCCCGATTCCATTCGCAGTCCGAGGCACGGTCACGCTCACGGACCCCGCACCGATCGCAAGTGTCGCGTTCACGATTCACACGAAGCCCGGCAATCGAAGCAAGGACGTGCACGTGACGTACACGCGCAACTACTTGGATCGCACGGCGGCACTGGACGACACGCGCGGCGAGGCGACCTTCACGATCTTCGGCCTGTACAAGGCGCTGGTGCATGAATCCTACGGCCTCCCGCCCGTGCCGTCGATAGCCTCGGACGCCCACTGGAGCCGGCGGCGTGTCATCGAAGCGATCGAAGGTTCACCCCACGTACAAGACGAAGTACCGCGTGAAGAACTGGCCCGCCTACGACCAGGCCCTGGTCGCCCGCGGCGACAT
>JAQBWE010000096.1 GCA_027625315.1 Planctomycetota bacterium | reverse complement strand
GCCGCGGCGCTCTGCACCTCGAAATCGTCGGGGGCGAGGCCGCGCAGACGGCTCCAGAGCGGGGCGTCGGCTGCCTGCGCGCCCTCGCGCGTGAGGAAGCCAAGCATCTCGACTGCCACCTGCGCGACCGTCCACGCCCGCCCACCCAGATAGCTGGGGGTCGGCGGCGTGGCGGGTAGCCCGGCGAGCGCCTTGCGGAGCGCTTCCAGGGCCGCCTCGGGCTGACCCTCTAGCCGCAGCGCCTGGGCATCCAGCATGGTCGCCATCAGTCCCTGGACGGGGTCCTGCCAGACGCCCGCTACCCCAAGCTGGTGCCGGGCCTCCTTGAGATCGAGTCGCGCGAGCAGCGTTTCGGCGCGCTCGAGCGCCAGGGCGGTCCGCTCGGTCGGGGGTAGATCGAGGGCCGCGGCCGCCTCGAACGCGGCGTCGACCCGAGCTCGAGCCGCATCCCGGGCTGCATCGTCCGCGGCAATCTCGTACTTCCGACGCCAGCCCGCGGCGCGCCAGCGCTGGACCCGCCCTTGGGTCACGGCTGGCAGGTCGGTCCCAGCGTACTTCTCGTCGAGCAGGCTCAGGAGGCGATCGGCCTCTGGGTCCGTGGCCAGCACGAGTCCCAGTCCATCGACCTGCAGCTGGATCGTGTGGATCCGGGTGGCCTCATCCTCCGCGCGACGGTCCTGCCACCGCACGTACAGCAGTCCGGCCAGCCCCAGGCCCAGCACGTACAGCAGCGCGCGCGAGAGCACAGGATGGCGCTTGCGCCAGGGCCTCGCGTCGGCGGTCTCCGGTTGCAGTTCGGTCGCGGCCATCATCCCCACCCATCGGCCGGTGGCCGTGCGCGCCGTAGGCCCGGCGCCAGTGTGTTCACACGGTACTCACCAGCCCGCCGCCCTTCAGCGCGGCAGGGGAACGGCGGAGCCGCCGAACTAGCGGGAGGCCAGCTGCTTCTGCAACTCGAAGATGGGCAGGAACACCGACAGGCAGATCGTGCCGACGACGATGCCCATGACGGCGATCATGATGGGCTCGATGAGGCTCGTGAGCTGCTTCACCGTGGCGCGTACCTGATCGTCATAGAACTCGCTGATCTTCTCGAGCAGCACTTCGAGCGAGCCGGTCTTCTCGCCGATGCCGACCATGCGAGTGACCATGGGCGGGAACACGGGGCTCTGCGAGAGCGGCCCCATGAGGCCCTCACCCTGCCGCACGTTCTCGCGAGCATTGAGCACGGCCTCACTGATGATGCGGTTGCCCGACGTGTCGGCGACGATCTCAAGAGCACCGAGAATCGGCACACCCGACTTGAGCATGGTCGAGAACGTCTTCGAGAACCGCGAGAGGCCGACCTTCTGGAACAAGTCGCCAAAGACGGGCAGGTGCAGCATCAGCCAGTCCCACTGGTAGCTGCCCTTGTCGGTTCGCTTGTAGACATGGACAAGGCCGATCACGAATCCGATGGCAACCAGGACGAGGAGCCACTGCTCCTGGCAGAAATCGGAGGTCGCCAACACGCCCAGCGTGAGCGCGGGGAGTTCGAGGTCCATGGAGGCGAAGACCTCCTTGAACTTGGGCACGATGGACACCATGAGGAATCCGGTGATGCCGAGAATCAGCACCAGCGAGACCACGGGATAGGTCATGGCGCTCTTGATGTCGCGCTTGAGCCGCTCCGAGGCCTCCATGTAGTCCGCAAGCCGGTCGAGAATGTCATCGAGCTGACCCGAAGCCTCGCCCGCCTTGATCATGCTGACGTAGACGTCGCTGAACACCTTCTCCCAACGGCCAAAGGCCGAGCTTAGGTCCTGCCCGCCCCGCACGTCCTCGACGACCTCGCCGAGCAGCATGCGGAAGTTCTTGGAGCCAGCCTGTTCCCTCAGGATCTCAAGCGACTCCAGCATCGGAATGCCAGCGCCGATCATGGTCGCGAGCTGGCGCGTGAAGATGACGACTTCTTCCTTCTTGCGCACGCCGGGCTTGGAGCCGCCGATATCAATCGAGAACCGGCCGCCCTTCTTCTCGCCGGCGGCGCCTTGCGCCCGACGGGGCGCCGCACTGCGAGCGTCGCTCCGCGCGGGTGAGGAAGCACCCTTCTCCTCAACGCGCAACGGCGTCAGGCTGCGGCGACGCAGCTCTTCGACGAGGGCGGGCTGGTCGGCGGCATCGATGGCGCCCTTGACGGTGCGTCCGTCCGATCCGATGGCGCTGTACTTGAAGCTGGGCATGATCGTCCTTTAGGGGTTGTCCGGGTTGGTGCGCGCCTAGGCCTCTTCGGCCTGGCGTGTTCCCGGCTTGGCGTCCTCGCCAAGAGTGACGCGCAGCACTTCCTCCACGGAAGTGTTGCCACGCATCGCGTTGAGTAGAGCGGCGCGGCGGAGAGAGATCATTCCCTCTTCCAGCGCCTTGTAGCGAATCTCGATGGCCGAGTGACCGTCGATGACCATGCGCTTGACGGACTCGGTGATCGGCAGGGTCTCGAGCAACGCGAAGCGGCCCCCGTAGCCGCCAGCGCACCGGCTGCACCCCACGGCGCGCCAGAGCGGCACACCGGCCTTGATCTCGTCGTCCAAGTAGCCGAGCTTGCGCAACTTGTCGGGCTTGGCCTCGATCGGCTCGCGACAACGCGGGCACAAGCGACGCACGAGACGCTGAGCGGAGACCAGCAGCGTCGCGGACACGACCATGAAGGGATCCACGCCCATGTCCACCATGCGAGTGATCGTGCTCGCCGCGTCGTTCGTGTGCAGCGTGGAGAGCACGAGGTGGCCCGTGAGCGCGGCCTTGATGGCGATGTCGATCGTCTCGGGATCGCGAATCTCGCCGATCATGACCGTGTCCGGGTCCTGACGCAGGATCGAGCGCAGGGCCGCACCGAACGTCAGACCGCTCTTCACGTTGACCTGCACCTGGTTGATGCCGTCGACCTGGTACTCGACCGGGTCCTCAACCGTGACGAAGTTGTCCTCCGGCGTCATGATCTCGGTGACCGCGCTGTAGAGCGTGGTCGTCTTGCCCGAACCTGTCGGCCCCGTCACGAGGATCATTCCGTACGGCGAGTTGATGGCCTCGCGGAAGTCGTTGAGCGCCTTCTCCTCAAACCCGAGCTTGTCGAGCGACAACGCCAGGTTGCCGGCGTCGAGAATACGCAGCACGATCTTCTCGCCGTGCACGGTGGGCAGTGTCGAGACACGGAAGTCGATCTGGCGACCCTCGGCCTTGACCTGGAACTTGCCGTCCTGGGGCTTGCGGCGCTCAGCGATGTCGAGCGACGACATGATCTTGAGTCGACTCGCGATCGCGTTCTGAAGACGCTTGGGCGGCTCCATGGCCTGCTCAAGAGCGCCATCCACACGGTAGCGCACGACGACGCGCTTCTCGAACGGCTCAATGTGGATGTCCGAGGCCTTGGCCTTGATCGCGTTGTAGATCAGCAGGTTGACGAGCTTGATGACCGGCGCGTCGGTTTCGCCGGCCTCGGCGCCGATGTCGACGACCTCGTCCGCCATGCCCTGCTCACGGACCTTCATCTCCGGGTCTTCGGACTCCTCGAGAATCTCCGCGAGGTTGCCGCTGCCGTCGCCGGCGTAGTGCCGCTCGATGGCCTTACGGATCTTCGGTTCGAGCGACAGTGCCAAGCGCAGATCACACCCCGTGGCCAGACGCAGATCGTCGTGCTGCACGACGTCGAAGGGGTTGCTGACCGCCAGGGTCAGGATGTTGCCGGTCTTGGAGATCGGCAGACAGCCCGTCTCGCGCGCCCGTTCGACGCTGATGACCTCCAAGGTCTCCTCAGCCACCTTCAGGCGATCGATGTCGACCGGCGGCACGCCGAGGTGCTCGGCCAGTAGCCCGAGCAGGTCGGCCTCCCCGATAAACTTCTGGTCGAGCAGGTACTCGGTCACAGACCGATCGCCGTCTTTGGCGACCTGCGAGGCGGCAGTCAGCACGTCCATCTCGACGAGACCGGTCTCTTCGAGGATGCGGACAATGCGGCGGTTGAAACTGACCATGTCGGCTCCTTAGAGGCGCGAAAGCGTCCGCTTCAGGTCCTCGAGATCACTCGAGTGGTTGAGGGCCTGGTCGTAGGTGATGGAGTTTTCGCCGACGAGGTCGGCCAGCGCTTGGTTCATCGTCCGCATGCCGAGCTTGCCGCTCGTTTGGATGATGCTGTAGATCTGATGCGCCTTGTCGTCACGGATGAGGGCGCGCACGGCCGAGTTGGCGATCATGACTTCCATGGCGAGCGATCGCCCGCTGCCCGTGGCCGAAGGGATGAGCTGCTGACAGAACACGCCTTGCAGCGTGAACGACAGCTGCGTGCGGATCTGCTGCTGTTGGTGCGACGGGAAGACGTCGACCACGCGATTGATGGCCTGGACGCAGTCGCTGGTGTGCAGCGTGCCGAACGTCAAGTGACCCGTCTCCGCGATCGTCAGCGCCGCCTCGATGGTCTCGATGTCGCGCATCTCGCCCACCAGCACCACATCGGGATCCTCACGCAGGGCGCTGCGGAGCGCCGCCGTGAAGTTTTTCGTATCCGAGCCGATCTCGCGCTGGTTGAACAGGCAGCCCTTGTTGCGGTGCAAGAACTCGATCGGGTCTTCGACCGTGAGGACGTGATCGGAGCGCGTCTCGTTGATGAAGTCGAGCATGGCCGCCAGCGTGGTGCTCTTGCCACTGCCGGTCGCGCCACAGACGAGTACGAGTCCCCGAGGCAAGGAAGAGACCTGCTCGCACAAGGCACGCGGCAGCCCCAACTCCTCGAAAGTGCGTACGATCGCCGGGATCATTCGTAGGACGGCGCCAACCGAGCCGCGCTGATAGAAGACGTTCACGCGGAAGCGGCCGAGGCCGTCGACGCCGAACGAGAGATCCAGCTCGTACTCCTGCTCGAACCGGGCGATCTGATCGCTCGTGAGGAACGAGTAGACGATCGACTTGGTGTCCTCCGGCCGCAGGACGGCGTGCTCGGTGTCGTACAGCTCACCGTCCACGCGAACCTTCGGCGGGGAGCCAGCCGAGAGATGGAGATCCGAGCCGCCCTGGTCAACCAGGATCTGAAGCAGCTCTTCGATAGGTACCGTAGCCATGCGTCCACAACCTCCGGGCAGTCCACGTTCCGGGATTCGTGGGTGCCCTATCGGCCGGGGTCGCCGCTGGCCTTGACCTCCGTCGGCCAATACCCAACGAACGACGCCCCCGGGAGGTCATCCCGGGGGCGTCAGGTGGTCGCGGACCCAGCTGCCTGCTGGGGTTGCCGCCAGGCAGGATCGAGACAGGCGCCTTACAGGCGGATCATGATCTCGACGCGGCGGTTGCGGGCCTTGTCGGCCGCAGACTGCTCGTTGGGGACGATCGGCTCGCGGAAGCCACGGCCATCGATCGTGATGCGGTTCTGGTCGACGCCGCTCTCAGCCAGCACCCCAGCCACGCGCTGGGCGCGGGCCAGGCTCAGCTGGTCGTTGCTCTCCCAGAGGTTCCTGCTCTTCTTGATGGGATCGCCGTCGGAGTGGCCGACGACGGAGACGGTGGCGCCCGGATGGCTCTTGAGGGCCTGGACCGCGGCATTCAGGGCCGTCGTGAAGGCCGCATCACCGCGCAGCTGATCAGAGCCCGCTTTGAAGCCCTCGACGACGCGCATGACCACGAGGTCGCCCTCGCGCACCACATCGGCGCCGGTCGAACTCCGCAGGTCGTTCGCCAGACGGTCGGCGTCGGCATCGACGAGCCGCGGGGCCTCCTCGAAGGTGCCCGTGGGGGCACTCTCAAGGTCGGCGATGCGCCGGCGCGCGTCCTCAAGTTCGGCGTTGCGCCGGGCTAGGTTGTCCTGCTCGATCTGCCACTGGCGCTCGTAGTCGGCGCGCTCACGGGCCGCCGCATCGGCGTGGGCGTTGGCCGCGTCGAGATCGGCCTGGGTGACCGCCGAGTCGTAGGGCACGTCGGGCGACGGCACCACATAGGAGTCACCGTCGGCGATCGGCGGCTGGGAGGTGTAGACCGGCGGACTGCAAGCCGGCGCCGCGCAGGTGTTGCATGCGCCAGTACGGCTCTTGCAGGCAGAGAGGGCAAAGGCGAGGGCGCAGACAGTCAGCACCCCAAGCCAGGTAGGCATTCGGGTCATAGCAAGCTCCTAGTGGTCTCGAACGAGGGAGGGAGGGAGGAAGGAAGCAGAGAAAGGGGAAGTCGGGGGGGAGGGAGCGCGATCGACGGGCTAGCCGCGCGGCGAGATGAAGATCTCGACGCGGCGGTTGCGCGCCTTGGCCTGCTTGGAGTTACCAAGCGCGAGGGGACGGCTCGCACCGAGGCCGGCCGTGGACACGTCGCCGACGCCAGCGTTCGCCAGCAGGGCCGCGACGGCCTTGGCGCGGGCGTTGGACAGGTTCTCGTTGGTGCCCCAGATGGGCTTGGTCTTGACGAGCGGGTCGCTATCTGTGTGACCTTCGACGCGCACGAGGCTGCTCTTGTAGTGCTGGTCGATCAGCTGACCGACGCGGACGACGGCCTGGACGGCGCTCGCGTTGTCGGCCAGCGTGGCCTTGCCGGAGGGGAAGGCGTCGGGCAGGACGATCGCGACGCGCTCCTCGCCGCCAGCCTCGCGCCGGATCTCGACGCTCAACTCTCGGACTCCCAGGCTGCTCAAGCGCTGCTGCAGGTCGCGGCGCATAGCCTCGGCCTCAGGGCTCACGCCGCCGGTGCGGGGCTGCGCCGGGCCGCTGCTCTTGGCGACGGGCCGCGGCTGGGCGATGCGCTCGCGCAGCATCTTCTCGTACTTGCCCTGGATGGACGCGAGCTCGGACTCCGTGCGACGCAGATCCTCCTGCGTACCCATGAGCCGACTGCGGGCCTCAGCGGCCTGGGTGTAAGCCTCGTCGGCCCGCCGGACTTCCTGGTTGGCTGCGAGCAGCTCAGCGCGCATCTGCTGCTCGCGAGCGTTGGCGCCGTCCAGCGCCAGGTGGCTCTGCTGCACTTGACTCTGCAGCGTGGCGAGCTTCTGGCGCTGGTTGATCGTCTCGGCCTCGAGGACCTTCGAACGGTCCAAGGCGCGGGAGCGCGAGCAGCCCGTAGCGGCGATCAAGAAGGCGAGCCCCACGACGATGGGCGCGGCGGTGGTCAAGTACGAGGCGAACGAACGGCGCATGCGGATCCTCCCTGGCAACGCGGCATCGAGAGGGGGCCGCCTCCCTCGCCCGCAAGGAGCGAGAGCGCCGACCCCGACAACGACACCGCGATGACTTGATTCAACCCACCCGGGCGGGCGGTACCAAGCCAAAATACAACATCTGGTGGGAAAAAGACGGTTCACCCACTACGGAGGCGGTGGCGCGTGCGCGCGGCCACCGAGGGGGGAGAACGATCTTCGACCCGTGAGGACCCGCGTTGCACGATGCTGCGTGGCGTCCTCAAGCCCATGAGTCGGATGGCGCGGGGGGCACCTAAAGGGATCGCGCGTTTCTTCGTGCGCCGACGCTTTTTTCGGTGTAGGCGGCGAGCGCGCGCGTGTGCCAACGTCAGTGCGCCCAGGGCGCGCGCCAGCGAACGCGGCCCTACGACCCGAAGAGCGAGCGCGCGAGCGCGGGGTAGCCGGCGGTGAGGAACCAGTGCACGCCCGAAGGCAGAAGGGCGCCAAGCACCCCGCCAAGTGCCAGGAAGGGCCCAAACGGGATGTAGCGATACGATTGGGCGAAGAACGACACCAGGTCGGCATCGCGCTCTGTGTGCTCGGTAATCTCGATGACCCAGGTGCGCGCGACGCCCTCGCCCTCGACCCGGGCGATGTGGCCCCGCAGATCGAGCTGCGCGTCCTCGTCTTCGAGGATGCGCGTCGCCGGGAGCACGAGGTCAACGCGGACGGCCGTCCCCGCGCTCGCGGCCGGAGCGCCGCGGACGAGGAAGTCGCCCTGATCACCCTGGAGCACCTTCACGCGCTCGAAGGTCGCCTCAAGCCCCTGCCCGTCCCCCCCACTGCCGCGCACGGTCATGGCACAGGGCATCGGCCGCCGCTTGCCCACGACAAACAGCAGCCCGCCGATGAGCGCCCCCCCGAAGCAGGCCACCACCAGGGCATAGACCGCCTGGAGGGGTCCGACCACGGCACCGATCAGGGCCAGCAGCTTCACGTCGCCCAGCCCCATGGCCTCCTTCTTGAGGATCCAGGTCCCGATGGCGCGGATCAAGAGGATCAGGAGGGCCCCGACCGCCGCCCCGATACCCGCATCGAGCAGGGCGTTGAGCGCGGGCTTGCCGCCGGGCACCCAGGTCCGGGTCCAGGCGAGGGCCTCCACAGCGTGCAGCGCGCTGAAGGGCGCGGCGGCCAGGAATACGACGATCCCGGGCTTGCTGATGGCGTCGGGGATGATCCGGTAGTCGAGGTCGATGAATGAGATCGCGACGAGCGCCGCCAAAAAGACCGCCACGATGCCGGTCGTGACGAGGTCCCCGCGGTAGGCCAGGAACGCCAGCAGGAAGAGACCCCCGGTCAGGAGCTCGACGAGCGGGTAACGCACCCGGATCCGGGTCTTGCACTGCCGACAGCGAGCCCTCAGCAGCAGCCAGGACACGACGGGGACGTTGTCGTACCAGGCGATCATCGTCCCGCAGCCGGGGCAGGCCGAGCGCGGTCGAGCCAGGTTCTCGCCCCGCGGCAGCCGCCAGATGACGACGTTGAGGAACGACCCCACGATCAGGCCCATGGCTGTCGTGGCCACTGCCCGGACTGTCTCGATGGCGTCCACGCCCTACCCTTCGGCTCGATCGGTCGCCGAGGCCACCTCGGGATCGAGGCCGCCGTCGGAGCGCACACGGTAGCGCGTGCCGCAAGACTGGCAGACGGCGCCGCCGGAGCCGGCGACTGCGGGTTCGCCGCAGTCACAGCGCCACCCCGCCGGGCGCGCCGGATTGCCCTGCACTTGGACCCGCGGGGCCACGTCGCGAGTCACGACGGAGCCCGCGCCAACGAACGCGCCCTCGCCGAGCGTCACGCCGCAAACGATCGTGGCGTTGGCGCCGATCGTCGCCCGACGGCAAACCCGCGTCGGCGCGAAGGCGTCCTTACGGCTCACGTGGGCGCGCGGATTCACGACGTTGGTGAACACGGCCGAGGGCCCGACGAACACCTCGTCCTCAAGCTCCACGCCCGTGTACACGCTGACGTTGTTCTGGATGCGGCAGCCGGCGCCGATCCGCACGCCCGGCGCCACAAACACGTTCTGGCCCAGCACACAGCCCGCGCCGATCACGGCGCCCGCGCTCACGTGCACGAAGTGCCAGATGCGCGTGTTCGCCCCGACGGTGGCGCCATCGTCCACGAGCGCGGTCGGGTGGACCTGCGCGCTTGCATGGATTCCGCCGGGTTCGCTCGGGGCGCGGCCGTCCGTCAAGCCGACCTCACTCCGCCGAGAGGACGTAGGCCAGCAGCAGGGCGGCGCAGTCCTCATCAAGCTCGGGGAAGAACACGCCCGTGTCGTAGGTCCCGTCGTCCCCGCGGTGGCTCCACACGACGACCCCGAAGGTCTCGATGGGCACATCGCTGTCTCGGCCGACCCGGTCGCCAGGCAGCCGCAGGGACACCCGGACCCGGGTCATGGCGTCGAGCAGCGCAGCCGGGCGCCGCACTCGGACAGATCCATGATCTCGAAGGGCCGCTCCCGGCCCTGCTCGTCGCGGATGGCGCACGATCCGGGCCCGGAGGCCGGGACGCGGGGATGTTGGCGTCTCTCCTTGGACATGGGGGCTCCCAGGGCCGACCAGCGGGCCGACCCACCTTGTCGGGGCGGTGAGCTAGCATCCTAGCGGACTGCAAGACCCCCCGGGAGCGGCGAATCCCAGCGACCTGAACATCGTCGCCGCCGTCCCCTGGGAATCACACCGGGAGGATCCCTTGGCCAACCTCAACAAAGTACTGCTCATCGGGCGCCTGACCCGCGATCCCGAGACGCGCAACGTCAGCTCAGGGACGGCGGTCGTCAGCTTCGGCATCGCGACCAACCGCACCTACATGAACCGCGCGACGAATGAGAAGGTCGAAGAGACCGCGTTCGTCGATGTCGAGGCCTGGGGCCGCACGGGCGAGACGATCGCGCGCTACATGCAGAAGGGCCGGCAGATCTTCATCGAAGGCCGGCTGAAGTTCGACACCTGGGAGCGCGACGGCCAGCGCCGCTCCAAGCTCTCCGTCGTCTGCGAGAACTTCCAGTTCATCGACTCGCAGGGCGGCGAGGGTGGCGGAGGCGGCGGCGCGGGTGGCTACGGCCGGCGCGAGAGCAGCGGCGGCGACGGTGCCCACGAGGGGCGCGCGCCCGTTGGCGCGCGCGAGACGCCGCAGGATGACTACGGCGACGACGATATTCCCTTCTAAGCGCCGATTCCGTTCGAGGCGGTGATCCACTTGTAGGCCCTGTTCCCAAGCAGGCGGCTCCTAGACGGGCCGCTTTGAGGGGGCTGCTCAGGAGGGCCGTTGCGCCACGGTCGCGCTGCGACCGGCCTACTCGCTCGTTCGACGCGCTTGGGCTCGGTGCGCGTCAAGCCGGGCGGCGAGGTCGGTGGGCGCGCCCGTCAGCCGCGCACGCGCGGCGTCCTTGCCCTGCTGTACGCCCGGTTGGTCGTAGGGGTCCACGCCGAGCAGGCGGGCCCACAGCACCACCGCGGTCTCCCACAGGAAGAGGAACGCGCCAACGCTCTCCGCATCCGCAGCGGGCAACCGTACCGTGATGGAGGGCCTCCCGGCCACCGCCAAGGCGTGCTCCGTCGCCTCCTGCTCCGCCTGCAGGATGCGCCCGAGCGCCTGCCCTGAGGCCAAGCAGAGCGCATGTTCATCCTCCGGCACGGCCGGGCCCGCCGGGCCCACGGCCTCGACGAACACCACGAGCTTGTCGTCGGGCCCCGCGACGAGCAACTGCAGCAGGCTGTGCTGGTCAGCCGGGCCCCGCGCGGCCAGAGGCGTCACGCCCGCGGGCCCGGAGTCAGTGGGCTTACCCAGACTCTCCCCCACCAACTGGCTCCACCACGGACCGAGCGGGTTCAGCGCCTCGCCATACGGCCACACC